>JBBQXF010000004.1:0-87821 GCA_038209965.1 Cytophagales bacterium
ATAAACGCCTGGGCATCGTCCCAGCTCACCTGTTCCACCGGGCACTGGTCGCCGTTTTTGAAGTGGCTCGGATCGCTGCCCATCACGGCCCGCCACAGGGCCTGGGTCACCTCGGTCTCGGCCAGGTGGTAGCCGTCCAGCGTCACCTCGTGGACGGGCCGTTCGTTTTCGTCCCCATCCCCGAAGGTGTCGCCCATCGGGAAGCTGCCGCCCACCACGTAAACCATGGTAAAGCTCACCCCGCCCACGGTCTCGGTGTAGGTGCGAGCCTGGGCCTCCTTGGCCAGTCGGGCTTTTTCGGCTTTCTCGTCGGCGTCACTTTTTATTTTGGCCAGTCGGGCTTTTTCGGCTTTCTCCTCGGCCTCTCTCTTTCCTTTGGCCTCGGCTTCATCTTTTAGCCTACGGTCTTCCAGGGCCGTGTCCAGCCGCTCTTTGAGCCTGACTACCCGGGGGCTGTTGGGGGCATTTCTTTGGGCCACTCGGTACTGGGCCTGGGCCGTGGCCAGCTCGCCCCGGGCCAGGGTGGGGTCAGGCTGGGCCTGGGCAGTGGCCCCGGCGGCCAGCCAGCCCAGCAACAATAAACAACGGAGAAGTGCAGCCATGTTTTTTTTTGCCAAAAATAAGCAAAATGGGGGAAAACTGTTGGCAAAGCGGTTAGCGGTTGCCAAAGTTTGCCGTTGCCCGCCCCGGAACCGTTGGTTATCCGGGGGACACGGACAACGGCGGCACGGAAACCTGAACGCTCCGCACAGGGTGGACAGTGGTGATTGGGAAGAATAAAAGGCCACTATTGTCTTCTGCTGACGAAAGTCGCAGACTTTCGCTCATTTCTTGTGCAAAGTCACAGACTTTGCACAACGGGGTGAAATTTCCCCCGCCGTTGATCGTCCGGGCGGGGGGTGGTCGTCCGTGGGATACGGACAACGGCGGCAGTGCGGTGTAAGAGAAGGCGGTGACCGTTACAAGTGCTTTGGGGTTAGGGAGTTCCGTAATAGATCAGCCCGGCAATCACGAACATGAGCAGCCATTGCCCGAGCATTATAAATTTGTTGGGCAATTTTTTGGAAATCACCAAAGCCAGCAAAAAAGCGAGGCCATAGACTGAAAAATAAAGGGTCAATAGTTGTAGAATAAGTAGTTTATCGGTGAAATAAGTAGTAAAGTTAACGAGTGCCAAGCCCACGGTGGCCAACAGGAAATCGGCCGAAACGATGTGAAAAGCACCTCTGGCCATCAACCATTTCTCGCGTTTGGGGATGTCCTCGGGGGGCGGTTCTATTGCTCCCAGTTCTCGGTCGCCCATGAATGTATGGATGGCAAAAGTGAGGAATATCAATCCGTTAGCGATTAGGAGGGGAATGTTCATGGTTATTTGGTGGTTAATGTGTGATAACTAGCCGGGACTTCTACCCCTTTGAACCCGTTGGTAAAGCCGTACCAGATGAGCAAGGCTACCACTCCGCCAACGGCCAAACACCATTTGGCCTGATTGGCGGGCGGCAATCCAAGCCAATTTTGACGGTTTTTTGAGCGAAAAATAGCCGGAAAATGCCCAAAAAAAGCCACGATGGCGAGCGAATAATAAGGTATGAAAAACAGGTTGGCCGGAAAAGAGTTTAGCCCCGCTGCCCCGAAATAGAAGTTGGTGTCCAAGTGCAGGAACAGCCGCCCGGCCAAGACGGCGCTTACATGGATGAGCAAGAAAAAAGCGAGGTAAAGCCCCGTCCAACGTTGTACTGATCCGGGGAAGGTGTTTTTTACTTTTCGCAATGGGTAGAAAAGTGCACTGCCAGAACCGATTTGGAGGGCTACCGCACCTAACAGCAAGCCCTCTCCCAGCCAATGCCGATAGCACAGCCGCAAGGTTGCCATGATTTCTTGGTGCTGGCCAATGCCCCCAATGCTCGCCAAATGATTGCCCAAATGCAGCACGGCAAAAGCGAAAATAATTGTTCCCGAAAGACGATGGATCTGTCTCATTGACATCAATGTTTCGGCAAAACTGGGGCATCGGGACTCGTCTTCCTTTGATCTGGATCAAATTCGGTTTTTGGGGTTGCGGATCCTGCTCAGGGTCTCCAACGTAATGCCCAAATAGGAAGCAATGTGGGTCAGCGGTACGCGCTGGGTGATGTCGGGCCGGATCGCCAGCAAATTGTCATATTTCTGTTGGGCGGGCTCGAATTGGATGGAAACGATCCGCTGCTGCAATTGGAGCATCGTTTTGGTGACGATTATCCGGCCCAACCGTTCAAAATCGTGGTGTTTGTCGGACAGGCGCGCAATGCTTTCCCGCGAGATTTCCAACAGCCGGGCTGGCTCGAGCAGCTCGATGAAATGTTGGCTTGGGGCATTGAGGAAAAAGGAGTGGATCGCACTGACAAAAGCGTGCTCAAAAGCAAACCAATCGGTGATGTCTTTGCCACTTTTCAGGTAAAATGCCCTAGCGCAACCCGTAACCACAAAATAGGTCTTGTTGGAGAGTTGGCCTTCCCGGACCAATAAAGTGCCTTTGTCCAAGTGCAGTAACCGCGAACATTGTTTGAGATCCGCTGCGCAATGGGGGCTTAGGGGCGAATACTGGTCACCGATCAACTGAATGGCGGCTTCAATTTCGGGGAGTGCTTGCATGGGAAGCGATCTTGGGCAGTCGATTGGGCGTTTTGCAAAACCAACCGCCGCTGGCTAGGAATCCTAGACAACGGCGGCGGGATCTATTTACTAATTTGGTGGTCTATTCCTTGGCCAGCAAGATGACCGCTCGCTCAAACTGCGCTCGGGCATCCGACATTTGGGCAAAGCTGGCCGCTTTTTCCTTGCTGTAAGAAGCTTTTTTGTAAAACTCAGCTACTTCAATTCTTAGTTTGTCGCCAATCAATTCACAGTGTGTCACAAAACCAGCCGTTCGGACTCCATTTTCCTCCACAAAAGCTTCATGGGTGAGGGAGGCCAAATTCCTGACCTCATAGCCCGGGGGAATGTTAATCTCGATGGCATAGGTCTTTTCGCGGCCAAACTCATGTTCCAGGTCGGTGGCCCGGTTGGATTGGGTCGGGGGCGAAGGCTGCAATTGTTCCATCAAAGCCCCGACCTTGACCAGGATCTGTTCCCCAGCTATTTCGGTCAGCGTGCCTGATTTAAGTTCGGCCATGAGCTCCAAACTTTCCTCACCCGTGGCTTCGTGCGAGTCGCGCACGGCCAGCGATACCAGTTGGGCCCCTTCGTCACCCTGCTGAACCACTTCGCGCAGGAGCCGGTCTTTTGCTTCCTTGCCCGCAAAATTGTTGATAAAGCGGAGGGGAACCGCCAAATAACCGGTAAACTGCCTGACCGACCACACATTGGCGCGGTCAAACCCGTCGCGGAAATTGACCGTCAACAAAGTCCGGTCGGTATTGCCTGCGTAGTCTGCTTCGGGAATATCGCGCACGTCGAAAGAAAAGTTGGACTCCGAGCCAGGTTGGAACAAACTGATAAATAGGCCCGCATTATTGATGTAATGATAGGGAACCAAGCCCAAGCCGTATTCCACATGATTGGGGGCCAAGTATTTGTTTAGTTTGGGAAAGTGGAACAGGTAACTTTCCAGGGCGTACCAAGTTTCAAATTCTTTGTCAAACCGGACATTGGTGCGGTCGGTGGTCAGCACCAGTTCATGCTCAATGTCCGAAAACATAAATAGAATGGCATATAGGCGGACAATCTCGGTTTTGCCGGCATACTTGGCCGCCAGTACTTCGGTAACGCTGTTGTGGTGGGCGAAAGCATCGTCATCTTGGCGGATGTTGTTTTTGATGTAGGCATCAATGGCCCGGATCTTGGATTCTTCGTCGTTGGTCACGCCCTTGAAAACTTGCTGCAGGAGTTTGCCAATGCCTTCCATTTGTCCTTCCTGCAAATCTTCATGGAGGTAAATGTTGCTCACCACTTCTTCGGCGGCTTGGCTCCAAGTGTGCAGGCGGGTTGAACTTTCCATCCGGTCATAGGCCAACTTGTAGTCGATCCGCATCAGGTTGGGTGCGTAATAAGAAAAGTTTTCAATTTGGAGGGCAGGCACTTGCGCCGCCCGGACCAGCAAAGAATTCTTGCCAGGGTAGCGGTTTTCCAACAGTTGCATTTCCGGGAAACCGTTGTAGCTCCGGGATTCAAAAATGAGGTTGGACGGAGTGATGATCTCAAACTCCACTTGGTTGACGGCATTGTTTGACTGGAAAGTCTCCCGGCCAAAATATCTCGGGCTGCGCTCCAAAGTGTACAGGTACTCAATTTCGCCTCCCCGCTCCGCTCCCACAATGGCAAAGATTTTGAAGGCCCCAACATTCATTGGGTTTTCCAAATCCTTGAAATCATCACTGGAAAGCTCAAAGGATCTGCCATTTGCGTTGATAAACCGGGCTTTGATCGTCACTATATTTTGTACATCCTGCAATGGGATGTAAACTTTGCTGTATTGTTGCACCGCTTCATCGGAATTGACCCGGATGATCTTGTGGACGGTTTCATAAACCTTGAGGTTGTCGGCTTCGTCGTAGAGGTATTCAACCACCCTTTTGTCCTTCAAGGTCAGGGAGTTGTGGTAGCGCTCTTGTCCGCTGGCAGTGCGGGGGATGTGGGCTGGCTGCCAGTTGTACCGCTCGTGCTCAAAAAGATAAGTAAGCAGGGGATCCTCGCCAAGGGCAACCTTGCGGCCACTGGCCGTCGAGGGTGCCGCCGCAAAAGGACATAAAGGAACAAGAATACTAGAAACGATGGTGAGTAACAACAAGCTGGCGATGTGGCGTATCGGAGTCATTAATTTTTAAGTTTGGGATAAATTCTTCTTAATAAAAGGGACTGGCGATACGATGATGACAGGCTCTCGATCATTAAATTCCAGATATTCTGTTGTTCTTTGCTCATGCGCAGGGTTTTTAAATACAATTGACGGCGCATGATAATTTGACCAAGTTGCTGTTCATATTCGATACTAAAACCAAATTTCTCGTCGGCCATTTTAAGATCCGGCGGTATAGAAATTACCTCCCAGCCTTGGGGAACACGGAGCACAGTGACCGATCTATCCACAAACTGATAGGGAAATACTACCTCACTCTGACGATCAGGGGCAAAGAGGTGGTAATTGTGCCGGCGGTTCAGTTGTAAATTTACGTATAATTCTCCGCCAATAGATTTAGAATAGTCCAATATTTCCGAATTTATTTCAAAAGAGCCATTTTTGAGGTCGTTGGCTTGAACGGTTCCCGACAGATCACGGCGGTTGAACAAGCGCGAAAGTAGCTTGGCGCTGTCTTGGGCGGTGAGCAGGGCGGGCCATTCCCCGATGGCATAACCACCCAAGTGCAGGAGTGTTTGCAAGTGGGCAGTGTCACCAGCCAGTTGGATTTCGGTGCTGTCGGCAAAAAGGTTGACTTGGGCATCCACCACCGGCACCTGCTCAAGTTCAAATTGCTTGGCACTAAGGCTGATCAACGCCTCTTTGCCCTGAATCATGGCACTCGGCATACCCAAGGGCAGCCGCGAGTCGGTGGCATCCAGGAAGATCGTTTCTCGGCCAAGCTTCAGGGCAGCGACCATGTGGTTGTCGGCAATGGGAGTGGGGATTTGCGCATACTGGTAGGGCAGTTTGCGCGTGCCCACCCAAGCCGGAAAAGCTTGGAGGCCAGATTGGTTGAGCATCGCGACCAATAAGAGGCTCATGTCTTTGCAGTCCCCATAGCGGCGATAAAGGGTGGTATCGGGCGAGCGCGGGATCAAGCCACCGTAGCCATCTTCAAAGGCAATGTATTGCACATAGGTTTGCACCCATTTAAAAATTCTTTCGGCTTTTTTTTGGCTGGTCTTGGCAGTGGCGGTCAAGCTGTCGGTCAATCGCCGGAGGGGAGAAGTTTGGGAAGTAATGGTCCGGGGGAGCAAGGACGCGTACCATTGGTGCAGGGCCGCCACGTTGGGCAGGCTCGGTGGGTTGGCCAGTTCACTGCTCACGCTGGTTATGTAGGGGATCAGGTGGGCGGCCCGGTAGCCCAGTGCCGGGGACTGGGGTTCGTTCTGGTGGGCCGGCACTTCCCTAGCCGACCACTGGTACACCCTCACCCCCTTTTCTTCGTGCGTGGTAGCTTCCAATTTTTGGCCCAATTGATCCAGATGAAACTGTCCAAAGGCCAAATGGATGGCCGTATCGGCAATGATCTTGAACACTGAGCTTTCAACGGGAAGCTCGGCCCCAAAATAGTACAAACCCAGAAACCTGGGCTCGGTCAATGTTTCCTCATACTTGAGCACGGTCCGCGACCCGCTTTCAACCACTGGAAAAATGAACGACTTTTCTTGATAATCGTCATAAAACACTTCTTGGTTGACCAAATTTTTGGTCACTATCTTTTTGACGGGCAGGGTGTCGTAGCCACCCTCGTGCGGGACCAGGGTGCAGGCTTGGAGATTGGTCAGTGGGTTGAATTTGGAAAAAACGACCGAGGCATTGCTATGGACATCGGAAAAGGGGCGCAAATGGAGTACGCAAGATTCATTGTGGGCGCTGGCCAGCACTGCCCCGTCCACCAACTGCAAACGGATGACCCGTTGCTTGCTCAAGTAAACTGCTTTGTGGTGGGGATGCTGGGCACGCACCTGCAACAACTCCAACAGTTCCGTTTGAGCCTGCAGCCGTAACCCACATACACACAAGATAGACGCAAAAATCAGTTTGAGCATTATGGTCAAGGTCAATGGGGGTCTCGCCAAAAAAGACGGTTGTGCTTCCAGCAGGACGGGGCGGTACGCAGCGCTATGCCTGGGCCCCTACCGACTCGTCTGGAATTACATTCAAGCTCTTGGTTGGGCCAAAACGCTTGATCGATTCTTCGTTGTAGGCTTTGGCGGCTTCCTCAGAAGTAGTAAACACGCCCAAGTACACCCGTTTGCCTTCGTCGTACAAGACTGCACGGAACTTACTGCCATCGCGGGACACCCCACGGTAGCCGGCAGTACCGCTTTGTTGCCGACGGAGTTCTGACATGGTCGCCCAATCCAAATTTTCCAACCGGCAATCGAGCTTACTGGCATTGACCATGCGCACAAACAATTTCTTGTCGGTTTCGCCTGGTTTCCCGATGAACTGATCGGCCAGCAGTTTGTGCATGTAAAGGGTTTGGATCTTGCCAAACCGGGTAAACTGTAGCACAGCGTAACCTGCCGAGTGAAGACGCCAGCCATCGGCCAAGTTCTTCTTTTTCAGAAAGCTAAATCCACGACGGCACAGTTTGATCTTCTTGTCGCAGTTGATCAAGTTAATATACATAGTGAGTAACCAAGGAAACAGACATTGCTATGACAGACAGACTGGGGAGTGTCACTCCTCAAGGGAATTAAGGCGCAATATATAAAAATAAATGAGAATAAAATGCTTTTGCGCAAATAAAACTACGTCTGTAAGTTTTTCCCGGAACAATGGTTTTTTTAGGCCCGCAATTTATATTCGTGGGCTAGATGCTTGATTCTTTGGTTGAAATCAACCGTGGCCAGATCTACATTGGGGTAGATAATGGCATGTAAGTATTGGGAGATTTTATCATGATGGGGTATCTTTTTTCCAGTATTTATGTCCACATACTTCAGGGTGCTCCAAAGGACCGTTTTGATTTGATGATCGGTCTCATCGCTCATTACATATTCAATCAGGCAGGTATGCTGATCAAAGTGGATGACCCGGGAAACTATCGTGACCCATTCCCCGACCAACGCCGAGCGGATGTAGGCTATTTGGTGCTGATAAACGACCCAACCCGCTTCATAATCACTAAAAACATCCAATGGGCGCAAGCCATACAGCTTGGGCACCTGATCTTCGCGGGCATTGAAAAAATAATCAAAATACTTGGCATTGTTCAAATGCTTGAGCGGGTCGCAATCTTGGAACCGGATAATGGATTGGGACGTGGTTTGCTTAGGGTACTCTTTGTTAGGATCAAAAAGAAACATGGTGGAAAAGGGTTAACAAGGTGAATACATATGTCTGGCAGTAATTAGAAACGCAGGCTGAATTTACTGGCCAAGGCTTGCAAATCGGCAACGACTGGCTCCACCACCGGGATGCCGGTTATTCGGCGTTGGGCGGCCATTTCGCGTTCTGGATCGCCCGGGATCAGCACCCGATCATGGCCCGGAGCGGGCTTGGCTTGGCGAAACCGCCCGATCCAGTTGTCCATGTGGTGTTTGAATTCTTCGGCGGGGCGGAAGGCATCTATGCGCATGGCCCCGAAGAAATGGCCCAATCCTGTCCCCACGGGATCGGTCGGCAATGGCAGGAAGCTGACAAAGGGCGGTGCCCAAGGCCCGTAACCCGCGCCTGACAGTACGGCCGAGAGGATATCGACCACCGAGCCCAAGCAGTAGCCCTTATGGCTGCCGTGTTCGCGATCGCTGCCCAGCGGGAGCAGTGCCCCACCACCCTTGAGGGCATTGGCATCGGGGGTGGGAGCGCCGGTCTTGTCTTGTACCCAGCCCAGGGGGGCATCGGCATTTTTGCGCTGCAAAATCTCCAGTTTGCCATTGGCGGCGGTGGTAGTGGCAAAATCGGCCACGAAAGGCGGTTGTTCCTGCGCCGGGATGGCCACCGCGATGGGGTTGGTGCCCAGCATCCGCTCCACGGAGAAAGTGGGGGCCACCAGTGGGCTGGCATTGGTCATGGCGATCCCGATCATGTCGTGCTCAAGGGCCAGCATGGCATGGTGGCCCGCTATGCCGAAGTGGTTCGAGTTGCGCACCGCAACCCAGCCCGTGCCCACTTGTTTAGCCTTGGCAATGGCCAGTTGCATGGCTTGGGGGGCTACCACTAAGCCCAAGCCGGCATCCCCATCAACGGTGGCGGTGGACGGCGTTTCGTGGACGGTGCGCACTTTTGGCTTGGGGTTCACCCGCCCCACTTCCCACAGGCGCACATAACCCGACAACCGGGCCACACCATGAGAGTCGATCCCGCGCAGATCGGCGGCCACCAATGCCTCCGCCGCCATGACGGCTTCGGGGGCTGGGCAACCTAGTTGCAAAAAAACTTCC
Organism: Cytophagales bacterium; assembly: GCA_038209965.1. Taxonomy (GTDB): domain Bacteria; phylum Bacteroidota; class Bacteroidia; order Cytophagales; family Thermoflexibacteraceae; genus JALONO01. The sequence goes on from JBBQXF010000004.1 coordinate 9,052, forward strand.
GTGGCAAAATTCTTGAGCTGATGATAAGTGTAAATCGTTTCCACAAAAAAGGGTTAAATGGATAATGATCAATCGTTTAAGGGCTCGGGTCAGCGTCGGTTGCAACCCGCCCAATTGTCCTTGTCGGTGTAATAAATGACAAAATCGGCGATTGACCGGTCTTGAACAAACGCCACTGTGAAATTGGCAAATCCCCGCTTGTCGGTCAGGTACCAATAGCCCGGCTTATCGGCAAACAGTTGATTGGTTTCCTTGAATACCACCACATCGGCCCGGTAGTCGGCTTCGGTTTCAATATAAACCCGAAAATTGGCCAAGTAGGGGGTTTTCTCGACATAAATCACCCCAAACACATCGCAGGGGTGGACGTTCTGCCCCCCGCCCGGACTTTTGGCACTGACCAATGCCCCCAATAAAACCAGCCAAAGGTATTTTTTCATCTCGCGAACAGGTGGGTGAAGTGATTTTTTGCAATGATTGGTCGAGCCTGACGGCCGAGATTTGACATCCCGGCTAAGCCACCGGAAAACCCTTGGCCACATCGGTGAACTCCCTGGATTTGAGCGAAGCCCCGCCCACCAATCCACCATCCACATCGGGGCAGGCAAATAGGGTGGCCGCATTCTTGGCATTGACACTGCCCCCGTAGAGGATCGATATCCCATCGGCCACCGATTGGCCATATTGGTTGGCCAAATGCTGGCGCAGGGCGGCGTGCATTTCTTGGGCTTGGTCGGCACTGGCGGTCAGGCCCGTGCCAATGGCCCAGATCGGTTCGTAGGCGATCACCAATTGCGACAATTGCTCGGCTGACAAGTGGAACAGGCTCTCGGTGATCTGTTGGCACACAAACCCGATAAAGTCACCGTTTTGGCGCAGTTGGAGCGACTCGCCGCAGCAAAAGATCGGGGTCAGGCCATTGGCCAAGCAGATGTCCACTTTTTCGGCCAGCAGGGCACTGCCCTCCTGAAAATATTCGCGCCGTTCGCTGTGGCCCAAAATCACGTAGTCAACCCCAAACGAGCACAGCATGGGGGCTGATACCTCGCCGGTGTAGGCCCCCGAAGCCTTGTTGCCACAATTTTGGGCGGCCAGAAACACGTTTTTCTGCGACTGGAACAGCCGACCAACAAAGCCCAGAAAGGGAAAGGGCGGACAAAGGACCACGATCACTTGGCTGTTGACCTCATCAGCCACCATGTTGACCACCTCTGACACCAAGGCCGTGCCCTCTTCTTTGGTCAGGTTCATTTTCCAGTTACCGGCAACAATTTTTTTTCTCATGTTTGAAATTTTTTTGATTGCTTTGTGGCAATGCGTAGCAATTGGGTCAAGAATAAACAAATTATAAAGTCAATAAAATAAGCGATTGCAGGGCAGGCCAATTGTCGCCCCTTGAAAATTGGTTTGAGGCTACCTAAAATAACCCCGGGATCAAGGTGGTCCTGACCTAAACCTGCTCAAAATTACCCATTTAATTGTGAATTGGAAAATGAGACGCACACTCGGTGTTTTCGATTTAAGGTCGTTGGGGTAATGGCCGATCAGAGCATAGTAATAAAATCAGCATCGATCAAGCCGAATATCGACCGTTGAACCTTGCGCGGCGGCACCTGAGCGGCCACTTGGCGGCTTGCCAGCAGGGCAGAATTTCGGATTCGATAAAGACGGGGAAATTCCCCTTGTTTGGGTGCATAGTTGGGCTTTTAGTGGCAAAACGGTGCATTTTTTCTTATCCGAACAGCCGACGTTTTTTAGTTGGCGAATGGCTGGCTTTTGGTAACTTTTGGCAAATAAAGGCGTTCAAAGCATTAAGAGCCTAGACGGGCTTGGGTCGCTACTGGTCAAACTTCTCCAAAAACAATCTAAATGAAAAAAGTAACCTTTATTCTGGTCGGGTTAATCGGCCTGAGCCAACTGGCCTTGGCCCAAACTGAAAGTGGCAAATGGTTGGGTGGTGGCAACATGTCTATGTCCATTGCCCGCGCGGGCAGCAATAGTACTTTTCAGAACCCCAGCTTTGGCTTTTCGGTCAGCCCCCGAGTGGGCTATTTTATCCTCAACCGCTGGGCACTGGGCTTGGTTATGCCTGTAGGTTATAGCCGCAACCAGCGCGATACTGGATCCGGAAGTTTTATCAACACCGCCAACTCGTTCGGGGCCAGCGTGTTTACCCGCTATTATGTGCGGGCGGCCAGGTTTTCGCCTTTTTTGCAGGGCGAATTTGGCTATTCCCGCATAAACTTAACCACTCGCTCTCAGTCCCAAACAATAGTCAGAGACTCCGAAGACAGGGGCAATTATGCCCTTGGGGCTGGGCTAGCCTATTTTGTAACGCCCCAAGTGGCCATTGAGGGCACGGTTGAGTACGCCAACCGGGCCTTTAACCCCATTTCAGCCAACCATACGCTCGATTTTAGGGTGGGCGTGATGATGTACTTGGGCAAGGGCAAGTAGCGGCGGCCCCATGTTCCGAACCACTACGGCTATCCTGCGGGGTAGCCGTTGCTTTTGGCGCTGCTACCGGGCCGCTGCCGACTGGCCGAAACTCGCTCCGACCCAAGCCCGCTTCGCTCCACCTTTTGCTTGGTTCGTCAGTTTTTTTGGGGCATCCCCGGCCCCTTGCCGTTGTTTTGGGTATCCAACTACCCAAAAGCTATGCGAATTTTTTTATTAATCGTCAATTTGTTGTTTGGAGTATTGCCTGGGTATGCGCAAGCCCCCAGCCAAGTGAGTGGGCGCATCACCGACCGTGCCGGGGAGCCATTGCCGGGGGCCAATATAACCGTAAAGGGCAGCTACGACGGCAGCTCGGCCAATGCCCAAGGTCATTTCAAGTTTAGCACCGCCGAAACTGGCCAAGTTGTATTGGTGGCCAGCTTTGTGGGTTATCTGGCGATGGAACAAAAAGTGGCACTGACCGGGCTACCGGTGGAAATCGATTTCAAATTGCAGGAAGTGGCCAACGAACTCAACACGGTGACCATCAGCGCGGGTGCTTTTGAGGCCAGCGATGCCAAGAAAATGGTCATGCTCCGCCCCCGCGATATTGTGACCATCGCCGGGGCCAATGCCGATATATTTGCCGCCATTCAAACGCTGCCAGGGGCCCAAGCCCAGTCCGATCAAGAGGGATTGTTTGTGCGTGGGGGGGCGGCCAGCGAAACCCGCACCATCATCGACGGCACGATTGTCCAAAACCCATTTTCCAGCAATTCGCCCGACGTGCCCGCCCGGGGCCGGTTCTCCCCCTTTTTGTTCAAGGGCACTTCGTTCAGTACTGGCGGCTATTCGGCGCAGTACGGGCAAGCCCTTTCATCGGTTTTGGTGCTGAACACCAACGACTTGCCCGATAGTTCGCAGTCGTCGCTCTCGCTCTCGGCCGTGGGAGTGGGGGGCAGCCGCACCCAGCGCTGGGCCAAGGCCTCGCTCGCTGCCGAGGTGGACTACGCCAACCTTGGCCCACTGCTGGCCCTGGTGCCCCAGAATGTCAACTGGCTTCAGTCGCCCAAGAGTTTGGGTGGGGCCACCAACTTCCGGTTTCGGCCCAATGACCGCAGTATTTTCAAGGTGTTTGGCAGCTATCGCGAGGGCCAGATTGGGATCCAAATCTCCAGCTTCGACAACCCCGACCAACTTAGCGAGTTCCGCAACCGCAACCAGAATTTATATGTCAATGCTGCCTACGAAGTTTTTTTTGGCAAGGATCAACAGTGGACCTTCACGGGGGGCACTTCTTTCAGCCGCGATCTGGACCAGATTGACTGGGATGTCAACCGTTTGGGCCGTAGCGAAGAACGTTGGCAAGCCAGAGGTGTAATTTCTCGGCAATTGGGCGAAAATTCCAATCTGCTGTTCGGCACTGAAATCCATCGGTACAGCTTTGGCAACAGTTTCAACGAATTTGGCTACCAAAAACAAGATACCTACGCCGCCGCTTTTATGGAGGGCGACATCTACCTATCACGCAAGCTGGCGGCCCGCGTGGGCTTGCGCGGCGAGCATTCCAAGTTGATCGGCCGGGCCAACTTGGCCCCCCGGCTCTCGCTGGCCTACAAAACGGGGCCATACAGCCAGTTGGGCTTGGCCTTTGGCCACTTTTACCAAAGTCCCGAAAATCGGTATTTGTTTACCAACCAACAATTGGACTTTGAAAAAGCCGTCCACTACATCGCCAATTTCCAAGTGATCAAAACCGAGCGGACTTTTCGGGTAGAAGCCTATTACAAGGATTATCAGCAATTGGTGTACGAACGTAGGCAAACTCCCTACGTGCCCAGCCGCTTTCGGCAGCCGACCGGCAACACCAACAACCAAGGGTATGGCTATGCCCAAGGCATTGATGTGTTTTGGCGCGATCAGAAAACCGTCAAAGGACTGGATTATTGGGTATCCTACTCACTAGTGGACACCCGCCGCCTGTTCCAAAATTATTTGGCCGAAGCCGTCCCCACGTTCATTGCCCGGCACACCTTGAGCGTGGTGGCGCGCAAGTTCGTCAGCAAAATTAGCACCAGTTTCAATGCTTCCTACGCGTTGGCGAGCGGACGGCCCTATTACAATCCCAACAACCCCGAGTTTCACGGCGATCGCACCCCAGCGTTCAGCAACTTGAGCTTGGCCGCCAATTACTTGACCCGCATTGGGGGAAATTTTACCATAGTGGTCTTGTCAGTAACCAATGTACTGGGCCGCGACAATGTTTTTGGCTATCGCTATTCGGCCGACGGCCGCAACCGGGCAGTAGTGGGCCAGCCCGCCCCCCGGTTTTTCTTCGCCGGGGTGTTCATCACCCTGAGATAGTTGACAATTAAATTTTATTAGCAGTCATTTTTATTATTTTTTATTCACTTCACCCAATTTAATTATGAAAAAATTAACCATGTTCTTCGCCCAAGTGCTCATTTTGGCCAGTGTGGCCGTGGCCCAGCAACCTAACGTAAAATTGGCGGCCGCCATGAAAACCGCGATGGCCGCTTACGATCAGGCCCGTTCCCCGGCGGAGGTGCAGCAAGTGGCCAATCAATGGGAGCGCATCGCCAACGCCGAGCCCGGTCAATGGCTGCCAGCCTATTGGACCACTTACACTTACTTAATGCTGCATTATCGCTCCGAAGACGACAAAGTGCGCGAGACTGCCCTGGACAAAACTGGTGAGTGGATGGAAAAAACTGAAAAAATGCAGGACAGCAATGACGAAGTGGCCATTTTGGCCGCTTGGTACTATCAGGCAAGGTTGGGCGAATCTCCCGCCACTGGCTGGGCGCGCTTCGGGGGCAAAGTGAGCCGCAACATTGACAAAGCCAAGCAATTGAACCCCGAAAACCCCCGGGTCTATTTGGTGGAGGGCCAAAATATTTACTACACGCCCAGTGCCTTCGGGGGAGGCAAGGAAAAAGCCCTGCTCATTTTGAAGGCCGGCGACGAAAAATTTGCGAAGTTTGTCCCAGTTTCTGACTTTCACCCCAATTGGGGCAAAAGTCGATTGGATAAGCTGATTACAGCTTGCCAATCGGCCAATTAAGTGGTAAAACCAAGGTGTGGTTGGCCAATTGACTTGAAAACGTAGAACCCCGAAAGCGGGGCATGCCGCTTCCGGGGTTCTACCTCTTAAACACGAAAAGGGATGCGAGACTTCTTTGCCAAACAAATCACCTCATTGATCGGGAGTTTTATATTTTTGGTGCTGGTCGATTTTGCCCTGGGCAGCCTGACTTACTTTGCGCTGCAAAACAGGGGCATCCAGTCGTTGGATAGCGCGAAGATCGGGGTTGATGAGTTCACCTACGTCTTTCTGGGCAACTTTGGCGAATCGGTGGTAGCACTAGCCTGCTTTCGGGCTTTCCGACTGTATGAACATCATTTGGGCAAGGGTCACTGGAAAATCATCATTTTGTTGTTACAAATCTACTTTGCATCCACTTTGTTGGAACATTCGTTTTTTGGCAGTTCCCGCGACTATGGCTTCTGGGCCGACCTGTTCTATTTGCACCCACTAGAGAGCATCTATCAGTCCCATATCCTCATTGCCACCTACTTGCTCTATCGTTTTGCCCAGGGCGAAAAAGGCCGAAAATTGCAATTAAAACGGCAAGAAGTGGAGATTTTACAACTTAAACAATTGAAGACCAAGGCAGAACTGGATGCGCTGCAAGCCAAAATCAATCCGCACTTTTTGCACAATGCGCTCAATTCCATTGCCAGCCTGATCCACCAAGATCCTGACCGGGCCGAGCAGATGGTTTTGCTGTTGTCCAAGTTTTACCGGTACAGCACTGGTCAAAAGAGCGACGGCCATTTTGCCTGTTTGGACGATGAACTGGACATGGTGGCCACTTACTTGGCGGTGGAACAAATCCGTTTTGCCGAGCGGCTCACTTATCAACTGGAAGTGGCCGACGAGGCGCTCCGGCGGGCCAAAATCCCCCGCTTTCTTTTGCAACCCCTGATCGAGAATGCCATCAAGCATGGCTTGGCCAAAACCGTGGGCCCGGGCCCGATCAAGCTCCGGGTCTGGGCTGAAAACAACCTAATCCACCTGGAAGTGAGTGATTCGGGGCCGCCATTTCCCGATCGGCCCCAGATGGGCCATGGTTTACAAAGCATCCAAGACCGGCTGCATCTCATTTATGGACTGCAGGCCTACTTGACCTTTGAAAATCAACCGGACAAAAAAGTTGTCATCACTTTGCCCCACCTTCCATGATTTACCAAACCCTGCTCATCGACGATGAACCGCTGGCCCTGCAACGGATGCGACGCCTGCTAACTGCCCATGCCGATTGTATCACTGTCAGTGGGGAAGCCGAAAACGGCCTGGCCGGCCGGGAAATGGTTGATCGGCTGCGTCCCGATTTGCTTTTTTTGGACATTGAGATGCCCGGACTTACCGGGTTCGAGATGCTACGCAACATCCAGCACCTGCCGTTGGTTATTTTTGTGACCGCTTTTGATGCGTATGCGATCCAGGCATTTGAGGAAAATTCGGTGGATTATTTGCTCAAGCCCGTGGAACCAGCCCGATTGGCCGCCTCCGTGCACAAGCTCCAGCGACTGGCCCAAGCCCCGCCCAGCGATGTGCTGGCCAATGCCCAGCGGCAATTGCAGCAGGTGCTGGCCCAGCTACAGCCCAAGCCCGTTCCCGCTGCGCTCCCAGTCCGCGTGGGCGACCGGGTGATCTTCGTCCGCTTGAGCGAGGTAGCCTACTGCCAAGCCGAGGGCAAATACGCCTACCTGCACACCAGCGATGGGCGAAAACACCTGATTGAGGGCAGTCTGACGGCCTTGGCCGACAAATTGCCCCCGCATTTTCTGCGCGTCAGTCGTGGCGAAATTATCAATAAAGATCTGGTGAAAGAAGCGAATCGGCTCTTTTCGGGCAAGTTTTTGATTAAGTTGCAGGATAAAGCCCAAACCGAAATTACCACGGGCAGTAGCTACGCAGAAATCGTGCGGAGCTGGCTGGGCTGGTAGGCAAAGCGGTTTTGGGCGCTTGGGCCAAGGCAATCGGTCAATTCGGCGGCCCTGTTTTTCTTTAACCACTGCTTTGGCCTACTATTGGGCCAAGCCAATACTGGTCACCATGATGAGCAAAACCAACCAAGGCCGGGCCGCTGAAACAATGGCAGCCCAATTTCTTCAAGACCTCGGCTACGAGATCTTGGCCCGCAACTACCAATCTCACCGTTGGGAAATTGACCTGATCGCCCGCAAAGCGCAGATATTGGTGTTTGTGGAGGTCAAAAGCCGGGCAAATACTGCTTTTGGCTACCCCGAGGCGGCGGTCAACCTCAAAAAACAGACCTATGTGCGGTATGCCGCCGAACAGTATCTGCTCGCCCACCAGTACACTGGCGACATCCGGTTTGACATCATCAGCATTGTTACTGGCCCAGAACAAGAAATTGTGCATTTTGAGGATGCGTTTTAGCGATTCCCTCATGATGGGCGATTGGCCCCCAGGGCCGGCCCGGCTTTGGGGGGCAAAGCAGCCACTGCTCTGCGCAAAGGGAAGCGTAAAAATTAGTATCAACAAAAAACCCTTGCTGCGGTCGGCGGCAAAGGTTTTTTGTGAACTGGCGGGCTGATTTAGCCCAAATATTCGGCCAGTTGCCCGGCTTTGGATGATTGGCGCAATTTTTTGAGGGCCTTTTCCTTGATCTGGCGTACCCGCTCGCGGGTAGTGCCCATGATCTCCCCGATTTGATCCAAAGTCATGGGCGACTCGATGGCAATCCCAAAGAACAAACGGAGAATTTTCTTCTCACGCTCGCTTAAGATCGACAGGGCGCGGTCAGTTTCAATGCTCAACGATTCGATGTATTCTACCTGCTTGTCAGTACTGGCAATGGTATCATCGGCCATCACGTCGAGCAGTGATCCGCCGTCTTCGTTGTCGAAGGGGGCGTCAACCGATACTTGGCGGACCGAAGTGGTCATAATGCCTTTAATTTCTTTGAGTTCCATGTCCAAAATTTCGGCCAGTTCCTCTGGGGTTGGTTCGCGTTCAAAATGCTGCTCCCATTCGCCGGTCGCAGTTTTGAGTTTGTTCAGGGCATTAGTCTTGTTGGCGGGGAGGCGCACTATCCGCCCGTTTTCAGCAATGGCCTGCATGATCGACTGCCTGATCCACCATACCGCATAGGAGATGAACTTAAATCCCCTGGTCTCGTCAAATTTTTGGGCCGCTTTGATCAGCCCGAGATTGCCTTCGTTGATGAGGTCGTTGAGCGGCATGTGGCCGTTCTGGTATTGTTTAGCCACCGAGACCACAAAGCGGAGGTTGGCCTTGGTCAACTTGTCCAAGGCTTGTTTGTCGCCTGAGCGGATCCTGCGGGCCAACTCCACTTCTTCGTCGACGCTCAGCATCTCAATCCGGCTAATTTCGGTGAAATACTTTTCCAGCGTGGCACTCTCCCGACGGTCGGTAATAGTGTTGGTGATCTTTAATTGGCGCATCGTAGAATACTTGTTTTATAAGAACTTGTTTTTGAATATTTTATTTCATGCGGGGCACAAAATGGCAAAGGTTGTACTTGGCTGTGTTTTTTTACCTTTGTTCAAAAAGGTGCGTTGATTGCGGCCGCAAAATTACAAAATGTACCCCATACAATTCAAGTAATATTAAAAAAAAATAGTTCCAATTGCCAATTGTTTTTGGACTTCCGGTTGCTTATCGTCTATTACGTTGCTCTCTGCCCAGACCATTCGGTTTATTTATCGGTAAACTCGCGGATAATTAGGACGGAGGGAGTTTCGGCAGCCCAATCTCCGTCTGACTCGGAGACCAGCTCCCACCCGGTGAGGCTGACCAACAACAAATCAAATTCAATTGGCGAAATTATTTGCAAATCAGGGTTCACATCGAGATGAATTGAACATGATTGAAAAAAGTTGTTTTGCGAAGGCATTTTTTCTACTAAACGTGCAAAATCCAAAATTGTTAGGTTCACCGCCGTATTTTCCGCAAACCGCTGGGCATATTGGAGCAAGAACAAATCCGACTCTTGTTTGATCAAGACCAACATCCGGTCCAACGTTTCAAAATCGCGCTCGATGAACACGCCCACATCGGCGTGGATCTCTCGCAAGAAGCTTTGAACCAGTCCCCCGGTTTTGACCGCCGAAAACAGGGACTTGGCCCCACCGACCAAGAGCAGGTTGAAATTTCCCTCTTCCATGGTGTCTTTCACTTCCCAAAACACGTCGTCCGAGGCGCGGTACTTGGTTGTCAGCGAGAAGCCCAGCTCGTCGGCGGTTTCTTGGATCGGATCGAAGCTTTCTTGTTCAAACAACTGCGCATCAAAGGGGTTCACTTGCGAGTTGGGGGTGATGTGCAGGGCAGTAACGGCAAAATTTTGGGCAGTTTTGAGGCCCATTTGAGTGGCCAGGGCCAGTAATACCCCCCCCATTTTGGGTTGGCCGAAGGAAATGAGCACCCGGTACACATTGGGCTGAAAGAGGGGCGGCGAACTGGCCAATGGGTTGGAGGGCATGGTGGGAGTGGGCTGTAGCTGGTCGGACACATACTCGATCAGATCCAAGGCGGGGCCGGTCATTACCGTGGTGCCGATGGCCATCAGTACCATCATGGCAAATACTTCGGGCGACAAGACGCCCAAATCAAAACCGATGTTGAGCACCACCAGCTCCATCAGCCCGCGCGTATTCATGAGCGCCCCGATGGTCAGGCTGTCTTTCCACGATTGGCCCACGATGCGCGCCGCCACCGTACTGCCCACAAACTTCCCCGTGACGGCCACCAAAATGATCAGGCCACAGACCAGCCACAGTTGGCTGGTGTTGAGCAGGCCGATCTGGGTGCGCAACCCAGTGATCACAAAAAACAGGGGGAGCAACATTACCATGCTCACGTCTTCAATTTTTTCGGCCAAAATTTCCTTGAAGCGCAAGTTTTGGGGAATGATGGCCCCGGCTAGAAATGCGCCAAAAAGTGCATGAATTCCGATTATTTCGGCAATAAAGGCGGAAATGAGCAACAATAAAAAAATAAAAGCGATAACCGTTTTATTAAAACTTTCTTTGGAAGCATACACCCCGGCCAGTTTGACCAAAAAGGGGCGCACCACATAGATCATGAGCGAAACATAGGCGGCCGAAAGGGCAATGACAAACAGGGCGTTGGCGGCGGTCCCAGCCTTGACTATGGCAATTACCGCCGCCAGCAGGCACCACGCCGTGATGTCGTCGGCGGCGGCACAGGTGATGGCCATTGCCCCAATGGTGGTTTTGGTCATGCCGCGCTCCTGTACGATGCGGGCCAGCACCGGAAACGCTGTGATGCTCATGGCAATGCCCATGAACAAGCCAAAAGCTAGAAATGAAACATCGGCGGGGGCAAATTCCCGGTAAAGATAATAGGCCAGGCCCACACCCAGAAAATATGGGAACAATATACTGGCGTGGCTAATGATGACTGCCGCTTGGGCTTGCTTGCGCAGGATGGTCACGTCGAGTTCCATGCCGATGATGAACATAAACAAGATCAAGCCCAACTGGCTCAAAGCTTGTAAGTTGCCCAAAGAATTTTGGGGGAACAAAAAAAGTGAGATGTCGGGAAAGAAAATCCCGACCAGCGATGGGCCGAGGATAATCCCAGCCAATATTTCGCCAATAACTGTTGGCTGGCCCAGCCGAGTGGCCAAAATACCCATCAAACGGGCAAAAAACACAATGACCACAATCTGCAAGATGAGCAAGGCTACCGGATGGTGCAGGTTGTACGATAAATCGGCCAAGAAACCCTGCCAGAGATTGCCTACTGGTACTTCTGGTACTGGGTTGAGGATTGATTTGCGTCCTTCCAACAAAGCGCCCTGCTGGAAAACATACCAGATCAATAGCGTGAAAACAACTACCGCCAATAAATAGAAAATCAAATTTTTGCGCATATCAATCTGTGGGGATTCGTTTAGTTGTTTTAAGGGTTGGAATGGGCCAACATCTTACTTTAGCTGGGATATTGTTTGGCGGGTTCTGATGTTTGATCCTTGCTTATCCGCTAACCCAATCCAAATGTAGGCATAAGCATAGCGAACTAGGGCGACAATCGACCTAAAGCGATGTAATTTTATCCATCCATTGATCCAAAATCAAATGTTGGGCAATCGCTGACATTTGATCGGCGGGCCAGTTAGCCCATGCTCCAAGCGACTAGGTCAGTCTTCACCCAACTCTTTGTTGAACAGGTTGGGGGCCACCGGGCGCGGCATTTCACCGGGGTTGAGCCAGCCCGAAGCCCGGGCCACCGCCAAGTTGCCGTGCTTTTGCTTGAGCTGGTCGATGGCCTGATAGAGCTTGGCTTGTTTGGCGGTATCTTCAAACAAATTGGCTTGGGGCTTGGCGTGGATCAAGTTGCTCACCCGCACCCCCACGAGGCGCACAGGCCGCTGGGCGTACAATTGGTCAAACAGGGCCACAGCCATTGCCATCACTTTTTTGTCATCGGCGGTGTAGGGCAGGGAGGCTTGTTTGGTAAAAGTATCGAAACCGCCATAACGGATCTTAATGGTCACGCAGCCAGTGGTAAACTTGTTTTTGCGGAGTTTGAACGCCACTTTTTCGGCCATGGCCCGGATGATGGTCTTGAGGTAGGCCAAGTCGGTAACATCGTGCTCGAAGGTGGTTTCTTTGGAGATCGATTTGCGCTCCGAAAATGGTTCAATGGGGGTTTCATCGATCCCATTGGCCCGTTGCCAGTAGCTCTCGCCCGATTTGCCAAAAAGCTGGCTCAAATGGGCCACGGGCATTTGTTGGAGGTCGCCCAAAGTGCGGATGCCAAGGGCGACCAACTGGCCCCCGGTCTTGCCCCCCAGTCCCGGCAGTTCGGTCACGGCCAATGGAGCCAAAAAAGCCCGCTCAGTGCCGTGAAGGACCAGGCGTTCGCCGTTGGGCTTGGCTTGGTTGGTGGCCACCTTGGCCACGGTCCGGCTCGAGGCCACGCCCATGGAAAGGGGCAGGCCAGTTTCGCGGGCCACTTGCTGGCGCAGGGCTTGGGCCCATTTCCAGGCACCGAAAAATTTGTCCATCCCGGTAATGTCCAAATAAAACTCGTCGATCGAGGCCTGTTCCACTAGCGGGGCTTGGCCAACCACCAGTTCGCGCACTTGGCCCGAATAATGGCTGTAAGCGGCCATGTCGCCGGGGATAAAAATAGCTTGCGGACAGAGTCGGCGGGCCTGTTTGCCGGGCATGGCCGAGTGTACCCCAAATTTTCGGGCCTCGTAGCTGCACGAAGCCACCACCCCACGGTCCTGATCGCTCCCGATCACCACAGGCTTGCCCACCAGCGATGGATCTTTGAGCCGCTCGACCGAGACGAAAAACGAATCGAGATCCAAATGGACGATATGGCGCAATAGGGTTTCCAAATCAGGTCATTTTGGCCAATAACTGGGGCAATTGCCCGGCCAGCATCCGTTGTAAATATTTGCCCAAAATATCAAATTCCAAGTTGACCAACTGCCCCACTTGCAAGTGTTTGAAGGTGGTATTGGCATAGGTGTAAGGGATAATGGCCACGCTGAACTTGCCCTCATGGGCACCGACCACGGTCAGGCTGGTGCCGTTGACGGTGATGGAGCCTTTCTCGACGGTAAAATTGCCCAGTGATGGATCATATTCAATGGTATAGCGCCAGCTCCCATCCTCGTCGGCCACGTGGGTGCAAGTGCCCGTTTGATCCACGTGCCCCTGCACGAAATGGCCATCGAAACGGCCATTGGCGGGCATGCAACGCTCCAAATTGACCTCGCTGCCCACTTGCCACGTGCCGAGGTTGGTTTTGGCCAAGGTTTCGTGGATGGCGGTGACGCTGTGCCCGCCATCTTCCACCGCCGTCACTGTGAGGCATACCCCGTTGTGGGCAATGCTCTGGTCCACTTTCAATTCATGCGAGATCGCGGATTGGATCAAAAACGTGACATTGGCGAGGGCCGGCTGGACAGCCACTATTTCACCCAAATTTTCAATAATACCAGTAAACATAGCGGAAAAGTAGGCGGTTTGGGTTGGTTTTTACGTCAGTGAGTCAGCTGCCTGTTGGCACTTGCCTTGGACAAAATTACGCAAAATTTGGCGGAAGTCAATGGAGCATTCTGGCACCGAGGTAGGTCTTTGGCTAGGCCCTGCCTGAACCGCAATGTGATGAAAACGGACAGAGATGGGCGGATAACAAGTTTAAGCCAGTTTAGGCAATTGACTGGATTGACTGCCCAGAGTGATTGACCAAATTTCTCCCACCCGGGCCCCATGTTTTCTTCGTTACGCTGGTTAATGGCTACTCAATACAAGCAGCGAAGACTAACCTTATGCCCTGCCCAATTTCGGGATGGTGAATCATTGCTTCTTGATCAATTTTGGCTAGAAGATTGCTAATCACTCGTATAAACTCATTTCTTTGCAAGATGGATAACTCAACTGAAGGTGTAACGTTGTTGGCTGCTTTTGTAAACGACGTACTTAAAAATTATGAAGACAAGCGGCAGGACTACCAAGGCTTGTTCAATTTGACTAAGGGCCATGACCTATCGAAGCCGACCATTTTGGTGCCCATGAAGCTTTACAACGACGCCTGCGGTTGGATAGAAACCAACTTGGGCAAGTTCAATTTGATCAGAATCGGCAGGAATGTGGGCGAAACCGCCTATGAAGTGATGTTGACCAACAGAATGATCGATAATAAGTCAACTCCGCTGGATGTCATCAAAGCATTGGTCTTGGTGGCCCAAACGGCCATTCAGGACCCCAAGCAAAGGGGATGGGAGATCATGGGCCATACCAACAAATCAGTTTCGCTCCGGCGCACCCAAACTTTTAATAGCAAATTGCAACTTGGGCTTTTGGACGGCCTCGTCCGAAAATCGGGGGCGACCGGGGTACGGGTGGAGTTTGCCAAGGAAATCGAGCTCGGCTCTGAGTTTGACGAATATATCATCCATTGGATCTAGGGCCAATATCGGTTGGGTGACATAAAGTGCCATTGCAGCCACCAATGGCCGCCCGTTGTCATCCTCTACTCCATTGTGGGTGATTAGCTACGCTGTTGTTGGTGTTAGTGAAGCGCACCAACAACAAAGCTACCCAACCAATCAAAACCTGCTCCAAATAATGAGTTAAAAAATCAAAATCTGTGATCAGTATGTCTGCCAGTGCAGGAACTGGGCCGCCAAGTCTCAAGGTCAGCCCCGAGGGGGTGTCATCCCTGCTCCACAGCAGGCGTGGCCCTGGGTGTGGCAAAAACATCGAGCCGCGAAACCCGGTTCGCCCAAGCTGGGCATCCTTGATCCAAAGGCTATTTTCAAAACCCGGTGGAACCTCAGGACGCAATAAAATTGGCCAAAAACGACCCGGATCTTTTTTTAACCCCCAATTTATCCCTGATTTTGTCCCAGAGGATATGATTAATGCGACTTAAATGGCAGCCATGTTGTTCATTGATTCGTTTTTTACAGTCGGGGAATCCCTTGTGGATGCCCCGACAGATGCCCCCCCAACCGTTTGTTTTATTCCTTTTCTTCCTGCCCGCTATTCTCGAAACTGGGCACTGTAATGTTGTTGCCAAACAGGATCGCGTTGAAAAACAGTTTGTTGGTTCCGTACCAAATGCCCCGGAAATTGGGGTTGAAGGCAAAGAGCACCATCCGGCCATGGCCTTCCCCACTAACGATCAGGGCAGCAGAGTTGGCCACCCGCTTGAGGTTGTCCTTGGAAATATAACCACCGATCAACGGGTTGGCGGGGTGCTGGCCAACGGTATTGTAGGGGCTTTCGCTCGGTTTGAGCAGCGTGAGGTTGTTGCGAAACATAGACACTTTGCGATCCGAAAAACCAAACCCCAAAGGGTGCGTGATGTCCAGATCCATTTCAAAAATAGCCCCATTGACCGCCTTAACTCCTTCCACGTTGGCGGCGTTGTCATAATCCACGCGGTTGGGTTTCTTGTTCTTGGCCGTGTCGGGGGCCATGAGTTTTTCCTTGGTCAATCCCTGTTTGATGGCCCATTCGGTGGCAGTTTTGAAGGTGATGAGCGTGCCACCGGCATTCACCCAAGCCTTGATCCGATCGACGATCGGTTTGTCCAAACTGTATGTCCCGCTGACCATCACCAGGGTGGTATAGCGGTTCAAGTTGGCGCGGCCCAAGTTGGTCCATTCTATTTTGGTGATGGGCATCCCCACGCGGGTGTCGAGCAGGTGCCAGACTTCACCCGCTTCGTAGGCACTCACCCCTTGACCCACCAACATCAATACTTCGGGTTTTTTGAGCGTGCGGACTGCATTGCTGCCCAAGTCGATTCCACTCAGGGCCAGACTGCTGCCCACTGCCTGAACCGGGATTCCAGCGGCTTGGCTCGTTTCTTTGACCAACCGAAACAAGGAATCCGGGGCTATTTTTTGCTGCTGAACCGGGATCACGATGGTGCCGTAGCCGTAGCTGCGGGCATTGCCCCCCAGCGAAAGGGAGAAGGGTTTGAAAGCGGTTTGGACAATGGCGCCGTGGTTTTGCAAGTGGTAAACAGCCTTGGCCGCGCTATAGTCGGCCCAGTCGATCACATACGCATAGGTTGACTGCTCCACTTGGGCTGGCGCGGCCACTTTTGGCACCGCCACTCGGGTTCCCTTGGCAAACGGGGCGCGCAGCTCGGTATAGGGCAAGTTGAACGAATGGATGACCGACCACGCCGAGGCATCGTAAAATAAACTGTCGGAATAGTCAATGGCTTTTTCAAAAAAGGAACGCACCATGAGGTAGTTGGGCTGCTCGATCGGGACGAGATATGCCTTGCCCTTGTCGAACTTCTTGCCGCCTTGGCTGATGTTGTTGTCCAATTCATACACCTCCACTTCGTGGGTCAGGCAAAGGTTGACCAAGGCATTGGTGCGGTTGGCATCGTTGGCCTCCCCAAAAACATAGGCTTTGATCGGGCTTTTCTTGGCTTGTTCGCCCGTGATCCGGTAAAAATCCCGGCGCAATTTGATCAATTCAGCCTTTTCGGCCAGTGAGGCACGCACAGTGGCCAAAGCAGCCTGAAATTGGTTGCGGATGGTGAACGCTAAAGTAAGGGGAATGGTGGTGGTCTCTTGCAAATGCCCCCGGGAGCTGGCCTGCTCAAACAAAAAACCCGCTCCGCCAAAGAAATTGGCATAACTGGAGCCATAACCGGGGTACAATTTGTCAAAAACTTCTTTGGTGAAGTACATGGAACCTATTTTGTTCATTGACTCCGCAAAATAACGGCCAAAGCGCGGATAAATGTTGTTGTAAAGTCCCTCGGGCACGATAGGGTTGTTGCTGGTCGGCTTGCCCGGATCAAAATAGAAAGTGCTGTTGGTGCCCATTTCGTGGTGATCCACCACTACGTAAGGCCGCCACTTGTGAAAAAATTTGACCCATGCCTCGCCTTCGGGGTGTACGGTCAAGAACCAGTCGCGGTTGGGGTCAAACCAATAGTGGTTCATGCGCCCACCCGGCCACACTTCGGTGTGCTCACGGTCGAGCGGGTCGGCCACGTAGGGGGTTCCTTTGTGCATGTTGGCCCAGTTGTTAAAGCGGTCACGCCCGTCCGGGTTGAGTACTGGGTTGATGTTGACCACCATTTGGTTGAGCCAATTGAGGGTTTCTTCGCCCTCGGAAGCAACCAAATAATAGGCCGAGAGCAGAGTGGACTCGCCGCCGGAGGGCTCGTTGCCGTGCACGTTGGCCCCGATCTGGATCACCAGCGGCTCACCGTCGCCGGTGTTGGTGCTGCCGCGCTGGAGGTGGGCCTTGCGGATGTCTTCGATCCGGGCTTGGTTGGCGGGAGAGGTGATGGTGAGCACCACGATGGGCCGCCGCTCGTAGGTCTGGCCGATTACCTCAAACGTGGCCCGATCCGAGAGCCGATCCAGTTCTTTGTAATAGGCCACGGTCTGGTCGTAACGGGTGTGATAGCTGCCCAACGGGTAACCCAAGAACTGCTCGGGGGTGGGGATGGCCGGATTGAACTTGCCCCCACCAGGATAAAAATAGCTGGCTTGGGCATTGGCCAAGGCTGGCAACCAGAGCAACCAAAAAAAGAGGGATCGGGAGAACCCGGTCGCATAACGGGAGAAAAATTGGGACATAATGGGTGAGATTGGGTTTTGGGTTTGATTTTGCGGCTAAAAGTAGCACAAATTGCTTGGTTGTGAGAGAGCAGGGGGTAAAAAAGTAGCTGAACAGGGAAAAAGCCGCCACTCATTGGTTGTTGGGCAGTAGTGCCACGCCTGGCCAGTGTTGTGCCCGACTCGCAACTTGGCAATGGTGCATAGAAGCGCACAAAGGTTGGTTGATGCCGGCCAGTTAAACCCGGCAATGCGCTTCTTCCCGACTAAATTGCCAAAAAAACCGCCCCCAACGACAGGGGCGGTTCAGGGTGTAAATAAATCAACGCAAATTTACGGTTAACTAGTCAATGTTATCGTGTAAGAAACGGTTGTTGCCCAATATGCCATCGGTATCGCTGATGTTGTGGCGCGACAGGCCATTGACCGATGAATGTTGGACTTCGCTCAGTTTCACGCTCTTGCGCAGGTAGGCCGGGATGTCCTTCTTTTCTTGCAGTTCTTCGGTGCTTAGATCCTGCACAGCCTTATGGCTCTCGATCCGTTGCATCCGCAGGAGGTATTGTTGCTCGAGGAGGCGGCGTTTTTTGTCGCTATCCACTTCTAAACCAGTGGTTTGGCGAGTATCATCGCCTTCCAATTGGTACACTACCTTCTCGGGTTTTCTCGGTTCCGGTTTCACTGGAGGCGCAATCGCCTCGACTTCTTCGTCTTTATCGAAAAAATCGGCGGCACTGTCAAACTCAAGGGAAATATTTTTGTTTTTTTCTTTGACCGCGTTGCTGGTCGGGCTTACAATACGCTTGCTCGATACGAGATCAAAAATTTTGCGCTTGTCTTCACTCCGCTTTGCGGGGTCTTGAAACCCGGTGGCAATCACGGTCACGCCAATGGCCTTGCCCAGCGACTCGTCGTCGGCTTGGCCAAAGATGATCTCCGCGCTTTCGCCGGCTTGTTCTTGCACATATTGGGTAATTTCCTCCAATTCTTCCATTTGGAATTCATCGGGATTGCCCACCATGATGCTCAGCAGGATGTATTTGGCCCCATAGATGTCCGTTTCGTTCAGCAATGGCGAGGCCAGGGCCGCTTCCACCGCCCGGCGGGCCCGGTTTTCGCCCTCCGCAGTGGCCGATCCCATCACGGCCACGCCCGAATCTTTCATCACGGTGCGCACATCTTCAAAATCCACGTTGATGATGCCCGGCATGGTGATAATCTCGGCAATTGATTTGGCGGCCCGGGTCAATACGCTATCGGCTTGGCTAAAGGCTTCCTTCATGGTCATGTTGCCATAAATCTCGCGCAGGCGGTTGTTGAGGATCACGATCACCGTGTCGCAATAGCGGCGCATTTCATTGATGCCCTCTTCGGCGCGGCCTTGTTTGGGCTTGCCCTCAAACATAAAGGGGGCCGTCACGATACCTACGGTCAGAATGCCCAGTTCTTTGGCCACTTCGGCAATGACCGGGGCGGCACCAGTGCCAGTGCCCCCGCCCATCCCCGCCGTGATGAACACCATTTTGGTGTTGCCACCCAGCATTTCACGGATCTGTTCCTTGCTCTCGATGGCGGCATTGCGTCCGCGCTCGGGCTGGGCCCCAGCCCCCAATCCCTTGGTCAGGTTGATGCCAATCTGGATTTTGTAGGGAACCGGGCTTAGGTGCAGGGCTTGAATGTCAGTGTTGGCCACGTAAAAATCCACTCCCCGGATTCCTTGCCGGAACATGTGGTTCACGGCGTTGGAACCGCCCCCGCCCACCCCAATTACTTTGATGATGCACCCACCATCTTGTACAGGATAATCGAACTCATATTTGCGCTCTTTCATATCATTGTTTTGTTGAGTTTCTTGAAAATTGAAATTGGTCGGATATTGCCCCATAAGTAAGAACTTAGTATTTGTCGTCTTCATAGTCATCGATGAGCAACTCTTTGGTCTTGCGCAAAATATTGGCGAAAAAATCACCTGCCCCAGTCCCGTTGTTGCTATTGTTGCCATTGTTGCCATTTCTGGTGAAGCCAGCGGTTTTCCCCACGCTTTCCTTTACTTTCACCGTGGCTATTTGTGGGCTTTTGAGGTAATTTTCCTCGCGCTCGTCAATGGTTTTGAAGCCGGCCAGTACCAAGCCCACTGCCGTGGCATAGATGGGGCTTTTCACCGATTCATTCTTGCTTTTGCCCAAATGCTCGTTGGGGTAGCCAATGCGGGTATCGAGTCCGGTTTTGAGCTCAAACAACTCTTGGAGGCTTTGGAGCAGGGCTCCGCCGCCCGTCACTACCACGCCACCCGCCAATTTGCCAGCGTAACCGGAACGGAGGATCTCGGTGTGGACCATATCGACGATCTCTTCTACCCGCGCTTCAATGATCCGGGCCAAATTCTTGACCGAAATCTCTTTGGGTGGCCGGTTGCGCAGCCCAGGAATGGACACCACCTCGTAATCGGAGGCATCCTCGGCCATGGTGCGGCCAAATTTCACTTTCAGGAGCTCGGCTTGATTGGACAGCACGGCGCAACCCTGTTTGATATCGCTGGTGATAATCTCGCCCCCAAAAGGGATCACGGCCGTGTGGCGGATGATGCCATCGTGAAAAATGGCCATGTCGGTGGTCCCGCCGCCAATATCGACCAATACAATGCCGGCTTCTTTTTCTTCTTCGCTCAGCACCGACAAACTGGAGGCCAACGGCTCGAGGATCAGGTTTTCGATCTTGAGGCCGGCCCGTTCCACCGAGCGCTTGATGTTCTTGATGGCATTGGTCTGGGCGGTGATAATGTGGAAGTCGGCTTCCAGTTTCACCCCGGCCATGCCCACGGGATCTTTGATGTTTTCCTCATAGTCGACCGCGTAGTGCTGGGGCATGACGTGGATGATCTCCGTGCCGGGGGCGGTCACGGTGCGGTACATGTCGTTGTTGAGCCGGTTGAGGTCTTCCACCGTGATCTCATCATCATTGGTTTTGCGGGTGATGCTGCCCTTGTGGACAAAGCTGCGGATGTGCTTGCCCGCGATGCCGACATTGACCGAGCCAATATCGATCCCGGAAGCTTTTTCGGCTTCTTCCACGGCTTCGCCAATCGCGACCATCGTTTTATTGATGTTCGACACGACTCCTTCTTTTACTCCTTCTGAGTTGGCTCGGCCCATGCCGATGATCTCCAATTTGCCGTATGTGTCGATCTTTCCAACAATTACACATACTTTGGTAGTTCCAATGTCCAGTCCTACTACAATTTTGTCGTTGCTCATGTGCGTTGTAATTTTCAGTTTACACTTTCGTTTGGGGAATTTGTGCGTTAGATTTATCCTTAATGACCATTCATTGGGGAAACATTGCCTGCTTTACTCACAGACAATTTGATTTTCATAATCAAGTTTGACTCGCTGGTAAGCATCCCAGCCCTTTGCCGGGATTATTTGTTCGTAAAAAAGCTTTAATTTTTTTAGTTTTAGTTCAAAATCGGTCAACAAACCCAGCTCGATCGTTTGGTTGCCCACCTGCGGGAACAAGGTCACGTTGCCATATTTGTCCACATCCACTTGGGCGATCTGGGCTTTCCAAAAGGGGTCTTTGTCCATATAGGCCAAGAAGTCATACATGGCGGTCCCGTGCGCTTTGGTCAGCTTGTCCCCGGTGTAGAGGCTGTCGGCGCCGGCCCCGGTGAGAATGGGCACCCGGGCGGTGAAACGCGAGGAAAGGGGCATTTTGCTCCCGTTCGAGGCGATGTAGAATCCCCCACCCTTGTGGCCAGCAGCGCGGGCAA
This sequence comes from Cytophagales bacterium, assembly GCA_038209965.1. GTDB lineage: Bacteria > Bacteroidota > Bacteroidia > Cytophagales > Thermoflexibacteraceae > JALONO01. The sequence goes on from JBBQXF010000004.1 coordinate 30,424, forward strand.
TCGGTTTGCGCTGCTTGATATCGACGATCAGGTTGCCCTGCAAGTCGCGCGATACTTGACATTCGGCGATGAAACTGTATGCCCGGAGTCTAAGCTCCAGATCCTTGAGGTTGACAAATCCAACTGGGGAGTTGGTCGAGTCGGCGTTGCGGATTTCGGTGACCATGCTCACCACCTCGGCCTCGGTCACAAATTTGTTCTCGTCCACGCTGTCAATGCGCACCAGCAACATGCCCGAAGATACGCGGGCGTATTGCCGGCTGGCAAATCCCAAAGCGACCATCAGCCCGATGACCATCAATCCAATTTTTGCCTGTTTTTTTAGCCTAATTTTTTTCATCGTCTAAATTTCAAAAATGTATAAAGTAGGTGATTTTAAATCCGGTTCATCAACATATTGGCCAAAGGGGCCACCAGGCGATCCACATCGCCCGCCCCCACCGTGACCACCAAGTCCAGTGGGCGATCAGTCAAGAACGCAAGCACTTCGCCATGCTCCACCAGAAACTTTTCGGGAGCCGTTATTTGCACCAACAGCATTTCCGAATTCACCCCCAGAATGGGCTGTTCCCGTGCTGGGTAAATCGGCAGCAGCACCACCGCATCAGCCAGCGAGAGGCTCTGGGCAAACCCCTCGGCAAAGTCACGGGTGCGCGAGAACAAGTGCGGCTGGAACACCACGGTCAGGTGGCGGCCCGGGTACAGCGCACGCACCGAGGTCAAAAACGCCCGGATCTCGGTTGGGTGGTGGGCGTAGTCATCGATATACACCACCTCGGCCCGCTGCACCCAATACTCAAAGCGCCGTTTTACTCCCCGGAAAGTGGCCAATGCAGCCCTGATCTCATCGGACGAAATGCCCAAACGGAGTGCCATTGCGACAGCCACTGCGGCATTTTCCACATTGTGAAAACCGGGCATGGTCAGCTTTAAGTCGGTGATCGGGGCTTGGCCCGGCCCCAGCCCCAAGTCAAAAACAAAATGGGGCGGCTCGATCCGGATATTTTCGGCGCGATAGGCAATGGCGCTAGGTTCCAAATGGCCATTGGTGCTCGGCAGTGGTTGGCCGGCGATCCCATACTGGGCTATTTCCACCCCAGCGGGCCGGGCAGGTTGGTCGGCCAGTTGCACCGCTTGTTGCAAAAATAAGCTCCCGCCCGGGGCGACCAGACTGGCAAATTGGGTAAACGATCCCAACAGCGACTCGGCATCCCCATAAATGTCCAAATGGTCGGCATCGGTGGAGGTAATGGCCGCCAAATAGGGCCGCAGCGTCAAAAAGGAGCGGTCATATTCATCGGCTTCCACCACGACCACCGTTTCCGGGGTCAGTTCGCGGTTGAGCAGCATGTTGGTTCCATAGTTTTGGGAAATGCCCCCCAAGAACGCGGCACAGTCCCGGCCGGAATGACGCAGGAGGTGGGCCACCAGCGCGGAAGTGCTGGTCTTGCCGTGGGTGCCCGCTACCGCCACGCAGCGCATGGCTCGCGAAATGATGCCCAATACTTCGGCCCGTTTTTGGACTACCAGCCCAGCCGCCCGCAAATAGTTCAACTCTCGGTGATCTGGGGGCACGGCTGGGGTATAAATGACCAGCGAAGCGGCTGGATTGGCCAAGAGTGCCGCTGGAACCTGCGCCACATCATCCTCATAGTGCACGGCCATTCCCTCGGCTGCCAACGCTTGGGTCAGGGCCGTCGGGGTGCGGTCATAACCTGCCACGGTTCGTCCGTTGGCCATGAACCAACGGGCCAGGCCGCTCATCCCGATCCCGCCGATGCCGATAAAATAGACGTGCGCTATGTGGGCCAGTTCGGTCACGCTTCAATCAGTTTAAACAGTTCATCCACTATTTCTTTGGCGGCTTCTGGTTTGGCCAGTTGGCCGATATTGGCACTTAATCGCTGCTGCTTGGCTTCATCGGCCAATAAGTCCAGCACTATGCCCAACAATTTTTCATTGGCTTCCTCATCCCGCACGAGCAGGGCGGCGTGTTGGTTCACCAGGGCCAAGGCATTTTTGGTCTGGTGGTCTTCGGCCACATTGGGCGAAGGCACCAAAATGGCTGGCTTGGCCGCCAAGCACAATTCGGAAATAGACAACGCACCCGCCCGGGAAATTACCAGATCGGCGGCGGCGTAGGCCAAGTCCATTTGGTAAATAAAATCACTCACAAACAAACCGGGCCGGGCTACCACTGTGGCTTGCACTTGAGCTACGTAGCCTTTGCCGGTTTGCCAAATCAGTTGGTGGCCCGCTTCCAAAAGTGGGGCCACCGCTGTTTTGAAACATTCATTGATCGTCTTGGCCCCAAGGCTGCCGCCAATCACCAAGACCGTTTTTCGCCCCTCGGCCAAGCCAAAGTGGGCCAGTGCTTTTGGCCGGAGGCCCGCCAGTGCGTGCAGATCGCGCCGCACGGGATTGCCGCAAAACACGATTTTCGCGGCGGGGAAATATTTTTCCATTGCGGGATAGGCCACACAGATTTTACTGGCGGCCTTGGCCAATAGCTTGTTGGTCAGTCCGGCATAAGAATTTTGCTCTTGGATCAAGATCGGGGTGTTGGCCCAGGCCGCAATCTGCATCACGGCCCCGCTGGCGTAGCCCCCGACCCCCACCACTGCATCAGGGCCGAAATCGCGGATCAATTTCTGGGCCTGCCACAAACTGCCCAACAGCCGGAATGGTACCGACAGGTTGGCCAGAGTGAGCTTGCGCTGAAGCCCCCGCATGGGCAGGCCAATGATCCGGTAACCAGCTTTGGGCACTTTTTCCATCTCCATTTTGCCCTCGGCCCCGACAAACAGCACCTCATGCTTGCCATTGCGACGCATGATTTCGTCGGCAATGGCAATTGCTGGGTAGATGTGGCCGCCGGTACCGCCGCCGCTGATGATGAACTTTTTCAATGGTTGCCCGATAATGATTTTAGAATATAAATAAAATACTCAATTGCTTAATTTAAATTCCAGCGTTGGCGCAAACGGGCCGTACGGCTGGACTTTTCGACGGTAAACTGCTCGCCCCGGCTCACACTGATGATGATCCCGATGGTAATGCCCGTGAACAAGAGCGAAGTGCCGCCCATGCTGACCAAGGGAAGCGGCAGACCAGTGATGGGAACCAGCCCGACCGCCACGGCCATGTTGACCATGGCCTGCATGACCAAACTAAAGCTCAGCCCTGCCGAGAGCAGTCCGCCAAAGGCCCGCTCGCTCTGGGCCGCCGCCAACATGCCCCGGTGGAGCAGGGTGAGGTACAGCCCGATGACGAACAATGCCCCGAGAAAACCATATTCTTCCACCAAAATGGCGGAGATAAAATCGGAAAAGGGGTTCGGCAGGAAATTGCGCTGCACGCTGTTGCCCGGCCCCTTGCCCAACAGCCCACCGCTGGCCACCGCGATGTACGACTGCTCGGCTTGGAACGGCAGGTTGTCGGTGCTAATAAACGCTTCCATCCGGTTTTGGACCGTGCCGCCCCGTTGCCCAATGGCCAAGGCAAACATAACCGCCACCATGCCCACTACCACTAGGGCCAGCAAATATTTCATGGGCACGCGGCCAATGAACATGAGCAACATACAGGTGACAAACAGTAGGGCTGCGCTCGAGAAATCACTCAGGGCAATGAGCCCGCAGATCAGCCCGCACCAAAATAGGATCGGGAAAATGGCTTTCTCAAAATTGCCAATGTCTTGTTGGCGTTTGGACAGCATACTGGCCACGTTGGCAATGAGGGCAAACTTGGCCAAATCGGATGGCTGGAACGTTTGGTTGATGTAGGGAATGGTCAGCCAACGGGTTGCTTCATTGATAGTGGTGCCAAACTGCCAAGTGAACAGCAACAACGGCACCGAGAGCAGCAGGGCCAAGCGCGATAACCGCGAATAATAGCGGTAATCGATCCGGCTGCACACCCAGATGGCCACAAAACTCAACACCACCAAGAGGAAGTGCTTAAGCAAATAATACTCCGTGTCGCCTTCCATGCGCTTGTAGGCCAGAGTCCCCGTGGCGCTGTACACCAGCAGCATACTGACGAAGGCCAGCAGACCGATCACGGCCCAGATGACCGGATCGCCCACCAAAAACTTGGCGCGGCCGGTGGTCAGGGGATTGTTTTTGAGCGTTGCTTCCATTGCTTCTATCGTTGAATGAACCAATAACCTAGTCGTTGAATGAATTTATGTATTAATTTTTTGACATTCGGCGGCAAACTGCTGCCCCCGGTCTTCGTAGTTCTTGAAAAGATCAAAACTGGCACAGGCCGGTGAGAGCAGCACCACATCGCCGGGACTGGCCCAGCCGTAGGCGGTTGCCACTGCTTCTTGCACCGAATGGGTATCGGCCACTTGGGCCACCAGCGGGCGGAAAAATTCGGCTATTTTACCATTGTCCTTGCCCATGCACACCAATGCTTTGACGTGTTTGGCCACCAGATCGCTGAGCAGTCCGTAATCATTGCCCTTGTCGGTACCGCCCGCGATCCACACCAGCGGCGACGTGAAAGCCCCCAGCGCGTAGTAAGCCGCATCCACATTGGTGGCTTTGGAATCGTTGATGAACGTGATCCCGTTGACTTCATGGACTTTTTGCAACCGGTGCGGTGCATTCACAAATGCAGGCAACGCCGCCTGGATTTGGGCTGCCGTTGCCCCGGCCGCGAGGGCCGCCAAAATGGCCGCACTCATATTGATTTGGTTGTGCTGGCCAAGCAACGGCAGGCGATCAAACGCCAGCACTTGGCCCGCCCAACGCACTGCAAGGGTTGTTTGGCCAAACAGGTCATCGGTGATCGGTAGTTGCTGGCCGCCGATCGGGCGCTGGGCCATTGCTTGGCGCAATACCGGATCCTGCGCATACCAGATCAGCAAATCGCTGTCTGTGGCCTGTTGCACCAGCCGGAATTTGGCCGCGATATATGGGGCCATTTGGTACTGATAACGATCCAAGTGATCGGGGGTGATGTTGAGCAGCACCGCGATCTGGGGATGAAACTGGTAGGCATCGTCCAATTGGAAGCTACTGATTTCCAGTACGTACCAATCAAAATCATCGGTGATGACCAGTTCGGCGAAACTGTGCCCCACATTACCGGCCAAACCGACCTTAAAACCGGCCGACTTGAGCAAGTGATAGACTAGGAGCGTGGTGGTGGTCTTGCCATTAGTTCCCGTAATGGCCACGATCCTCGCCTTGGTGTAGCGGGCGGCCAGTTCAATTTCCGAAATGATGGGGATGCCCTGGGCCCGTACCTGCTGTACGATCTCGGCTTTTTCGGGAATGCCAGGGCTTTTCACCACTTCATCGGCGGCCAAAATGCGATCCGGCGAATGTTGCCCGGCCTCAAACTCGATCCCAGCTTGGCGCAGCGCGGCTTGGTAAGGCTCGGCAATGGCCCCCCGATCGGACACAAACACCGCATACCCCTTGGCTTTTGCCAATAGGGCCGCTCCTGTGCCGCTTTCCCCCGAACCGAGAACCACTAATTTCTTACCAATCATACTGCGCAAAAAGTAGGTTTAACGAATTTTTAAACTGATGATACAAAATAAAGCCAATAGTACCTGCACAATCCAAAAGCGATTGACTATTTTTACTTCGTGGATATGCTTCTTTTGAAAATGGTGGTGCAGCGGGGACATGAGCAATATGCGCCGTCCCTCACCATATTTTCGCTTGGTATATTTGAAATAGGCCACTTGGCCAATCACTGATACGTTCTCGATCAAAAACACCCCACATAGTATCGGGAGCATGATTTCCTTGCGGATCATGATGGACAGCACGGCGATGAGTGCGCCCAGCATGAGGCTGCCCGTATCGCCCATGAACACTTGGGCAGGGTAAGAATTGTACCACAAAAACCCAATGCACGCCCCCACAAAAGCCAAACAAAAAATGGTCAGTTCACCCGTGTTGGGCAGGTAGGGGATGTTGAGGTAGGTGGCCGTAATGGCGTTGCCCGATACATAGGCCAGCACGGCCAGCGTCACCCCGACAATGGCCGAAATGCCACCCGCCAAGCCGTCCAGCCCATCGGTGATGTTGGCCCCGTTCGACACTGCGGTGATAATAAAAGTAACCACGATCACATAAAACACCCACAAATAATCGTTGCTGAACGGCCACACTTGGGCGTAGTTGAACGCATTGCCCTTCAGAAAGGGGATCGTGGTTTTGGTCGATTTGACATCCACATATTCCTTTTCCCGCAACATTTTGATCACGGTTTCGCTGGTGGCCGGCTGCGAAAACTCGCGCACCACCACGTGTTCATTGAAATACAAGACCGTACCGATCACCAGCCCAAGGGTGATTTGCCCCGCAACTTTGAATCGGCCTTTCAGCCCTTGCTTGTCTTTCAAAAAAACCTTGATGTAATCGTCGGCAAAACCGATCAGTGCGGTAAATATCGTGGTGATAATCAGCAGCACGATATACACATTGGTAATCCGGGTAAATAATAGGACGGGGATCAGGATGGCACTTACGATAATCAACCCACCCATGGTGGGGGTTCCTTTCTTCTCCAGCTGCCCCTGCAAACCCAGTTCGCGGATGCTCTCCCCGATCTGCTTTTTGCGCAAAAAATCAATGATCTGCTTGCCGAAAGTCATCCCAATCAGCAATGACAGCATGGCCGCCATTCCCGCCCGGAATGAAATATACTGAAACAGTCCCGCGCCAGGGAGGTCGAATGCTTCGTCAAGATATTTGAACAAATAGTAGAGCACTGCGCAATGTTGAGTAGGTCTAGTGATTGTTTGTTGTAGCAGTTGTTAATTTCCCAATAAATATTCAGTTACTATTTTTTTATCGTCGAATGGATGTTTTATCCCTTTGATTTCCTGATAATCTTCGTGGCCTTTGCCCGCAATGAGCAGGATATCGCCCGCTTGGGCATGTTGGCAAGCCAATTTGATGGCCTCGCGGCGATCGGTCAGTACTTGCACTTTGGCCTGATCGGCTTGGGGCACGCCCACCACCATATCGGCCAGAATTGCCGCTGGTTCCTCAAAGCGCGGGTTGTCGGAGGTGAGGATCACCGCATCGCTCCATTCGCAGGCGATCCGGGCCATGATGGGCCGTTTGGTCGCGTCGCGGTTGCCGCCGCAGCCCACTAGCGTTACCACCCGCTCACGCCCTGTGCGCAAATGGCCGATGGTTTGGAGCACATTTTTCAGGGCATCGGGCGTGTGGGCATAATCCACGATGGCAGTGGTGCCGTTGGCGGCCACTACCCGGTCAAAACGCCCCGGGGCACTGTCCAATGCTGATAGTTTGGCCAACACCCGCTCTTTGTCCTCGCCCAGCAATACCGCGGTGCCATAGATGGCCAGCAGGTTGTAGGCGTTGAAATCACCAATGAGCCGAAACCAAGCCCGCCGCCCGTCAATGTCCAGTTCCAAGCCGCGCACGGTATTGGAAAGCACTTTGGCCTTGAAATTAGCCCCGGATTTGAGGGCGAAAGTGTGCAACTGGCCCACTGTGTTCTGCCCCATTACCATCCCCCGTTTGTCGTCTTTGTTGATCAAAGCAAAGGCACTGGCCTCTAAGTGATCAAAAAACAACTTTTTGGCTCGGATGTATTCGTCAAAAGTGCCGTGATAATCGAGGTGATCATGGGTAATGTTGGAGAAAATGGCCCCAGCAAACCGCAAACCCGCCGTCCGGTACTGGGCCAGGGCATGAGAGCTCACTTCCATGAAGGCATGGGTACAGCCGGCCTCCACCATTTGTGCCAGCAGCGCATTGAGGGCCACGGCATCGGGGGTGGTGTGCGTGGCGGGCAATACCTGCCCCGCTATCACGTTCTGGATGGTGGACAACAGCCCCACCCGGTGGCCCAGCGCAGTGAACAGTTGGTACAATAAACTTACAGTGGTCGTCTTGCCATTGGTACCAGTGATGCCCACCAAGGTCAATTGGTGCGAGGGGTTGCCAAAATAATTGGCCGCCATTTTGCCCAATGCCCCACCCGCATTGGCCACGCGCACCCAAGTGATCGCGCCAGTGGTTAAGGCGGGCCATTGCTCGGCCACCACCACGGTTGCCCCCTGATCGATGGCTGCACCAATGAACTGGTGGCCGTCGGTTTGGGTGCCCCGCACCGCCACAAACACATCACCGGGCTGCACTTGGCGCGAGTCGAAGCGGAGTTGGCCGACGTTTAGCGCCAGCTCCCCCCGGATTTCTTGCACGGTGATCCCAGTCAATAGGTCTGTGAACAATGTCATTTTTTTATGGGTTATGCCCCGGCAATAGTTGCCGGGGCAATGGTTTTGTTACAATGCGTAAACCGCTACTAGGTAAAGAATGATGCCCAAGACCAGCAAACCGCCACCGCTGCCATAATAAACGCCACCCGACAGGATGAGGCCCAAGATCAGCAACACAGCCCCGACAATGATACAAATGATGCCAATGGTGCGTAGTAAATCGGCAATGTCTTCAACTGGGCGATTCACTTCGGCTATTTTGGCTTTTAGTTTGGCCAGTTGCCGCTGCACTTTCTGCTTGACCGACAGCCGTTGCTTCACTTCGCGCTTGCTCAGGGTCGGGTCAGCTTTGGGGTCGGCGGTCATCAACTTGTCCAGCTGGCGGGCCATGATCGGATCCACCGCTCTGGTGGCTTGGCCAGTTGTGCCGCCGGGCTGGTCAGCATTGACCCCGGTGGCAAAAACACTTGCGCTGGCAAACAAGCACAGCACAATGATTGAAAGAGACTTTTTCATGTTTGTAAAAGTTTAACGTTCACTACACATGTAATGAATGAATGGACTAACGCATTATTGTTGCCCAATGGATACTTATTTTTAATTAAAGTGGGGAACCACTTTTACATTGTCTAAAGAATTGGGGAATTAGCCCAGTGTGAGCACAATCCAACCGCCCCGGTAGAGCTTGGCTCCTGGGTTAACCGACTGCTGTTTTACTTTGCCCTTGCCGGCAAACACCACTTTCATGCCCCGGTTCTCGAGCAGGTATAGGGCATCTTTGATGGTCAGGCCCACCACGTTGGGCACGCCAGTATCCATTTTGCTCCGGGCCAAGATCACCGTGTCTCCCTTCACTTTGGTGATGACCCAAGTGGCATCGGTCTCCGAATCGATCTTAAGACCGAGCTGCGCACTGATCAGCCGCAGATCAGCCTGGTTGCCGGATCGGATCCGGGGTGCCTGATAGGCAAATTTTTCATCACGCTTGACCTGCCGGGTAATTTTTTGGGAATAGGCAAAATCGGCAATCTTGCGGAACACCGGCGCGGCGGCTAGGGCCCCATACCGTTGGTTGCGGGGATTGTCGATCACCACAATGCACGTATACATGGGCGCATCCGAAGGAAAATAGCCCACAAAGGAGGTGTAGTGCTTTTCGGTATAAGCCCCATTTTCCACTTTTTCGGAAGTGCCGGTCTTGCCCGCGATTTTGTAATGGCTCGTGTAGATGTTGCTGGCCGTGCCGCGTTCCACCACGCCCTCCATCAAGGAGCGCAGGATGCCCAAGGTGCGGTCGGAGCACACCCGCTCGTTCAGGATCCGGGGCTGGAACTCGCGTACTGTTTCATTGGCTTTGATCACGCGCTTGACAATGTAGGGCTGGATCATTTTGCCCCCATTGGCCAGCGCATTGCAGAACGCAAGCGTGTGCAAGGGCGACAGTTTGAGTTCATAACCCACGGACATCCAAGGCAGCGTGGCCCCACTCCACGTAGGGTCGCTGGGCCGCTTGACGGCTGGTGCAGCCTCGCCCGACATTTGGAAATCCATGCGCTTGGTCAGCCCAAATTGATCCAAATAGGCCAAAAATTTATTGGGATCCTTGCGAAAATATTTAAATGCCAGTTTGGAAATGCCAATGTTGGACGAACTCTCGAACACTTGCTTGACCGTGAGCCGCCCGTGGCCACCTTCTTTGGTGTCGGTCATAATGGCATCTTGGTAGAACTGATATTTGCCTCTCCCCGTTTCCACGGTGTCGTCGAGGTTGATCTCGGCTTCTTCCAGCAGGGCCGCCATGGTTGCGATCTTGAACGTAGAGCCAGGTTCGGCCAAGCCGGCACTGCCCACGGCGTAGTTGTTGTCTTCGTTGTACACCCCGGCAGATTGGCGGCTCAAATTGACCATTGCCTTGATCTCGCCCGAGTGGGTTTCCATCACAATGGCTGATCCGTAATCGGCATTGGTGGAGATGAGCGCCTCGCGAAGGGAATTGTCGGCGGCCAACTGCAAATCCAAGTTGAGGGTGGTCTGGATGTCCAGTCCATCTTCGGGGCGGATATAGGAGCCATCATTGACTGGTTTCCAAACCCCGCCCGCGACTTTCTGGAAAATAGCCTCGCCGTCTTTGCCCCCCAAAATATTTTGGAAGCTATACTCCAGGCCGCGCCCAATAATGCCCTGGACGCTGTCTTGGGCCACTGAACCAAGGGTGCGGCGGGCCAGATCGTCCAGTGGGCGGATGCGCTGATCGGCCCGTTCAAAAATCACCCCACCGTTCCGTTTGCCATTGACCAAGGGCCAAGTCTCAATCACTTTCTTTTGCTGGTAGTCCAGTTTTTGGTTGGCCAGCACTCTATAACGCTTCTTTTCGGCCCGGGCTTTTTTGAGGTCGGCCAATATTGCATCAGCCGGTTTTTCGTTAAAATAAGCCGACAGCAATTTGGCCAAGGTATCGATATTGGCCTTGAACACCGCTTCCTCGGCCAGCATCGGGTCAAAGGCCAAGCGGTATTGGGGCAGCGAGGTGACCAACAACGTGCCATCATCGGACAAGATATTGCCCCGGTGGGCTTTGATCTGGCGGTATTTCAAGCCATTCAGTTCGGCCCGTTTGGCCCACTTATCGCCTTGAGCTACTTGAATATAGATAATTTTGACCAAAATGAACAAGGCCAACGAAACGATAAACAAAAATGCAACCTGCACCCGTGCTAATATGGAACCTCTGATGCTCATGCCAAATGATGAGTTAGTTTAATGATCTGTCCGGTATATTATTTAACCAATTGCTGGCAACCAAACTCAATATTGTGATACTACCCTTTTGGGCAGAAACTGCTTGGTTCGTCTTTAGCTTGGTTCAATGCAAGAGGCCCACCGCAAAGGGGAGCCGAAAAATTAACTATTGGACGGGAAACCCGGCCCACTTTTCCCTATTGGGAACTTGTTGTTCGTCCTGCCAAGCCCCCATTGAGGGAGGAATCTTGTGCAGTGCACCATGGGGTAAACTCACTTACTCGAACCATCAAAAACGCTGGATCGTAAACTTCAAACTATATATTTTCAGTTTCCAGAATTCCCAAGGACCGATCGGAAATGCTGGATTGTAAATTTAAAATCTATTTGGCTTCCACCCACAGTTCATAAGCGGGCTCATTGCTTTCGGCCAATCCTAGGGCTTTAACTTTCTGGCGCACTTCGGTTCGTTTGCCCTCCAAAATGTATTTGGCCTTGAGGGTCGTATAATCAGACCGGAATTCTTCTACTTTGCGCTGCAACAAGTTGATTTTGCGAACGTTGCGATCGGCATAATGAGCATTGGCAATGTAGAGCAGGCCACAAACGGCTACAAACATAAAATACCGCACCAGTTTTCTCCGCGCCGTGTCGTTGAACTCCAACGTGCGGATCTGTTGGACCAAATTGTCCGAGGTACTGGCTGGCTGCTCTTGGGCCACTTTCTTGGGCCGGTTCAAGTTTATTGTGCTGTTCATACGCTTCTTTATTTATTGGACAAACAATCGCTATATTTTCTCGGCAATCCTGAGCTTGGCACTCCGGGCGCGGCCGTTGAGTTCCACCTCCACGGGCGAAGGGGTCAACGCCCCCCGGCTCACCGCCCGCAAGGGCTTTAGCTCGTGGCCATAAAAATCTTTTTCTACTTCCCCGTGGAACTTGCCCTTGCCAATGAAATGCTTCACCAAGCGATCCTCGAGCGAATGGTAGGACAAAACCACCAACCGCCCCCCCGGCTTGAGCACTTCGGCGGTTTGGACCAAAAACTCTTCCAAGGCTTTCAGTTCGTCGTTCACCTCGATGCGCAAGGCTTGAAATACCTGGGCAAAGTACTTGTACTCGCTGAACTTGGGCGCATATCTTTCCAAAACCGCCTTCAGTTCATTTACTGTTTGGATGGGCTGTTTGGCCCGGGCCGATACTATGCCCGCCGCTAGCGACTTGGCGTTGCGCACTTCGCCGTACATCCCAAAAATCCGGTGCAAATCTGCCTCGGGATAACGTCCCAGTACCTCTTTGGCCGTGGCCGCAGCGCTCTGGTTCATCCGCATGTCCAGCTCAGCATCGAGGCGGATGGAAAACCCACGTTCGGCTGAGTCGAACTGGTGCGAAGACACCCCCAAATCGGCCAAAATGCCATCCACTTGGGCGGCTCCGTAAAGTTTGAGGTATTTCCGCAAATTCCTGAAGTTCGCCGCGACGAACGTGAATTGCTGGTTTTCAATGAACGTTGCTTGTTGGGCCGCTTCTTGGTCTTGGTCAAAACCGTAAAGTTTGCCACCGGTCAATTGGGACAGGATGGCCCGGGAGTGCCCCCCCCCGCCAAAAGTTACATCTACATAAATACCCGTCGGCTCAATGCGCAAACCTTCCAAACACTCGCGCAACATCACTGGGGTATGGTATTCGCTCATTTGATTACACCTTATTATATATGTATGCGCAGCGCACCTACGCCGCTCCGTTTCCTTGGCCCAGCACCTTTTCGGCCATTTTTGACAATTGCTGCTGGTCTTTCACCAAATAGGCGTTATAGGTTTCTGGGTCCCACAGTTCAACGCGCTTGCCCACCCCTACCACAATCACTTCTTTGTCTATATTGGCGTACTTCATCATTGACTTGGGCAAAATGAACCGCCCATTGCTGTCCAGTTCAGCTTCGGCATTGCCCCGGAGGTAATTCCGCTGGAAATTCCGAAACTCTTCGTTAAACTCGTCCAAGGCCGTCACCCGTTCCAGGATTTTGTTCCATTCCGATAGCGGATGAAGCGTGATGCACGGCTCAAAGCCCCGAGTCAGGATCAAGTTGCTCTCGGATTCAGCGGGCAAAGCGGCCTTGATCCTGGCCGGTAGGACCAAGCGACCTTTGGCATCGAGCCGTGCTTCAAATTCTCCGTAAAACAACATTCAAGCGTTACTTTAACTCTGGATACAAAGCTATAAAACTCTTTGAAAAATCAACCACTTTCCCCCACTTTTTCCCACTTTTTTTAAAAATACAGCGATTCCTTCTAAAAACGTCGCAAAATTTCCCTTTACAACCCACTGATTCCCACATTACAAAATTGAGATCCGAGTGCATTGCCCAACGAGCTAGACAAAAGAGAAATAGTAAATTTCATTTTATATTACTCAAAATCAACACTTTGGGATTAGATGCTTAAAATATTACTTTAATCTTAATCGGCGAATCGTTGGCTAGAAGGGAGTTGCAGCAAGAAAATGGAAAAAGTGGGTGGAAATCCCATTTGGCTGACCAAAAAATGATAAAAACTGGGCATTGGGGTGGGAGTTGGCACAACCATGTGCCGTAGCATGAGGGCGGGGCTCAGGCCAAGGCGATCAACCGGGGGGAACGCGAAAACCGAACAACAGCGAGAGAGAGAATAAGGGGGACAAATAGCCTCCTAGTGACCGGTCGGCTGGATGCCCAATCGGAGGGAAAACAAGGGGCAAACGGGACAGGCATCGTGGTCACGGCAAAAAACAGCAGCACCAGAGTGGCCGGTGCTCAGCCACTCCGGTGATGGTCGCCGTCGACAAATTCAAAACCTACACTTTCTTGGGTGGCAACTCAAAAGCAACTGCTTGGTGCTCAAAATGACCTTTGTGCGAACCATCGCAGAAAGGTTTGTTCTGCGATAGGCCACAGCGGCAGATAGAAACCACGGTGCGCCCACCAAGGCCGTATTCGTTGCCTTGGGCATCGACCACGATAAATTCACCCTCCACTTTTAGCGATCCGTTATTGTTCACGGTTAATTTAGTAGCTGCCATTCCAATTTTAAGATTAAAATATTGTGTGGAATGAAAACCCAAAACAGGGCGTTTGGTTCAAACAGCGCGCCAGTTTTCCCTGTTCTTGCCAATAATCCATTCTTATTGTGCCTGTTCGGTCAATAATACCCCTTAATAAGCCATTCATAGCCTAATTTTAAGGGCTTGCTGCATCCGATCCGCGCGTTCTTTTCCGTCAGTGGTTACCTTATTCCATACCAATTGGACGAATGATGAGGACTAGAAATAAAAATATTTTGCTTTGGCCAATTTAGTTGTTTGGATTTGAGTAAGATATTCTATACATTTGTAACAGAATAAATGCAAAAAGAACGATAACTGCCTTTATCAGAAAAATTTTTTGTTTTATCGTCAGAAATAGAAATTTCATCTTTGCAAATTAGTTTTTCTGTTTTGGGTTAACCCTGTTCTTTTTTTGTTGTTTCTCTGCCAACTTGTTGGCTAAATAGGCATTTTTTTTTTTACCTGTACAGTACCCTATTTCTAAATTTTCTTAGTAATTCATTGACAAACTTAACAAAACTCAACAAAATGGTACATTTAGCGGCTAATATCAAGTATTTGCGCGACAAGCACAATCTGAGCCAGTATGCTTTCGCCAACCTTTTCGGTCTCACCCGTGGCAAAATCGCTTCCTATGAAGTAGGAACTGAACCCGCCCTCAAGACCATTGTGGCTATTTCTCGTCATTTCAGCCTCAACATTGATGATATGTTGACTGTTGATCTGGCTACCAATCCTCCTGCCGTGACCGAAGCCCAAGCTGCCCAGGCCCGCCAATTGGAAGAAAGTAAATTAGAAAAACTCACCAACGAAGTCAACTACCTGAAAAAGGAAAATTCTGACCTCCGCCGTGACAAAGCGTTTATGATGGAGCAGCTCGAGCGGCTGACTGGAAAATTAGCGTAACGTTTCACAGCCACTCCCAGCCGCTCCGGTAAGCGCCGTGGGTGTCTTGATAAGCTAAAAAAGACTTGTAAAATGGGTGGCTTGCAATAGTAGCACTGTCACCCATGACTACAAGTCTTTTTTTTGCCCGGGTCATCGCTACGTTCATCCGTCGGGTGTCTTTTAGGAAGCCCAGCTCCCCGCGCTCATTGGTGCGCACCAAACTGATGTAAATAACATCGCATTCTTGCCCCTGGAAACTGTCAACTGTATCGATATCGGTTTGGGGCGGCAACGCTATTTTTTGCAATAAACTCGCGAGCAGGATTGCTTGTTTTTTATACGGGGAGATGATTCCCAGCGAAAGGCGTTCCCGGTCAACAGACGAAGGGAGTACAGATAAAAAATTCACTAGGTGGGTGACAAGCAAATCTGCCTCACCCCGATTACTCAAACTCCCGCTTTCGGGATCGGTGTTTTCCTCGAAGCCACACCCGGCCGTATCCACAAATTCCAACGCGGGAAAATCGGCTCCCACCAACCAACCAGCAACCCCCGGATCGGCCTCCAATTGGCCCTGATAAAACTGTTCGTTGGGAAACCCCATAATATCGGTGTGCATCCGGTATTGGCGGCGCAGCATCACATCGGCCCGGCCTGCGCCCTGGTGGCGGGCCATGCACTTCTCGAACAGGGTTTTGGCCAAGCCTTGGCGGGCCGCCGCCACCGATTTGACCGTCGGCGGCAATTGTTGGTGATCGCCAGCCATCACCACCCGGTCGGCCCGCAAGATCGGCAGCCAGCAACCCGGCTCCAATGCTTGGGCCGCTTCATCGATGAACACCGTGGCAAAGCGCCGCTTGCCCAACAGCCGGTTGGCGGATCCCACCAGCGTGGCCGTGATGGCTTGGGCCTTGTTGAGCAGTTCTTCCACCATGAATTTCTCGAGCGCGGTGGCTTCGTGCAGGCATTGTTTGGCTTCGGCAAACAACAATCGCCGTTGCTCCCGTTCGGCGGGGCCAAAATTGCGCTTGTATTTATGGGCCATGTCACGGAAGATCTCCGCGTCCTTGCGCAATTTTTTCAGTTCCTTGAACCGGGGGTGGCGGGCCAGTTGGCCGTCAAGCGTGTAGGGCAGCACTTCAGCCCCCACCCGGGCAGGGTTGCCCACCCGCAGCACGCGCACCCCCGCGAGGGCCAATTTTTCGGAAAGTAAATCGACGGCGGCATTGCTGGGGGCCGTTACCAGTACCTGGGACTCGTGTTTGAGCACCATGCCAATAGTGGCCACCAACGTGGTGGTTTTGCCCGTGCCCGGTGGCCCGTGGACGATGGCCAAGTCTCGGGCCGCCAATACTAGGTTCAAAGCTTCGTTTTGGGCTTCGTTCAGGGTTGGCAAGGCCACTAAGGCTGGCAGTTCCCAAAAACTGGCTGCTTTTTTGCCCAACAGCACGTCGCGCAGTTCGGCCAGCCGCGATCGATCGGCCTGCATTACCTCGCGCAGGGCGCGTTCCATTTCTTGGTAACTCGTGTTGTCAAACAGCAAATCGATCCCCAGCTTCCCCTCGTCGGCCCAATCAGGCAATTCTTCCACCTCAAAAGCAATTTTGACCCGGTCAGGCCAGAGTGATACGATGACTCCGGGCACCGATCCGATCGGCTTCCCATCGGCTTGGGCAAACAGGCCCACTGCACTGCCCACTTGAAACACATTTGGCCCATCGGCCCGGGCATTTTTTTCCAGTGTGAGGTAAAGCCGCTCACCAGTCCCGATTTCGGAGGCGTGGATTTGCAGCGGATACCAACAATAGCCCCGTGCGCGCCGTTCGTGCAAGGGTGACTGGAGGACTTGCTGCTGGTAATTTCGGTAATCCTCATCGCGCTCGAGGTGAAGCAACTCGAGTACTTTAGCCAGTTCAGACATGGGCGGTTGGAGAAAAATCAGTTTTGCCGCCGTTGCTGGTCGTAAGGGCTCGGGCTTGGAATATGCCCTAAAAATAGCTGGTTTTCCGGGATTGGCCCGCCAAAATGAAAAAGCCGGGCAAATATCCACTCGCGATCTCCTTTTTCTAAATCCAAGTACCAAATGCAACACCGGGCAGTCCGCTCAAACAAAACGTGGCGGGTTTGGTATGGAGCGGGACGGTTGGCCGGGTTATTAATCTCGGTGGGGCACTTATACAACTCCAATATTTTTGTATCTTTGGCACAGTGAACCAAATCCGTTTACACATGAACTGTGTCCTTTGCAACAAGCCTATTACTGACCCCAAGAGCTTGGAGCGCGGGGTTGGGCCCGACTGTTGGGAGCAAATGAAAGCAGACCTGACCAAGCATTTGGGCCAATTTGGGGATCGGTACTGTGGCAAGTTTGACGGTGAGGTGGTGCTGATGCGCGGCATTGATGGCGCACCGATGACCAACATTGCGCACAAGCTCCTCATGCACAGCCCGAGCGGATATGAATGGGGCTTCAACGGCAAAGGCCCGGCCGATCTGGCACTCAATATTTTGCTCCAGTTTGCCCGCGCCGACGTGGCCATTCGGTTGCACCAGCAGTTTAAGCAAGACTTTTTGGTCAAACTGCCCAAAGATGGCGGAAAAATAAATGGCCTGGCGATCACGAAGTGGGTGGAAGGCAAAACCATGACGCTTTTTTGAACTACTCAACCCTTTGATTACTAATTTCGTACTTGGCAATGTATTCAAACCAACCACAGATGATGAGCTTTATCAAGCTTTGCCTATTTTCTATCTGCCTGCTCACCGCCTCATTGGCAGTGGGCCAAACTGACAGCACCAAGGCCAGCCGTCGGGCCGAAAAGGAAGATCGGCCGCCCTCCGCTTTTTGGGAACGCACCCGTTTCGGGGGCAATTTTGCCCTCCAACTGGGCTTCAACACCTTTATTGACGTGTCGCCCACTCTTACCCATATCGTGAGCGACAAACTGCAAGTGGGTGGCGGGGTCACTTTTATGTACGTCCGTTTCACGGCGTTCAACCCGTTTACCGGGGCCCAAGTGCGGCAGCCGGGCAACGCCATCTTCGGGGGGCGGGTTTTCACCCGGTTCTTCCCGGTGAGTGCGCTGCCCCAGATTTTTCTACAGGGCGAATTGGAATCGCTCAATGTGCTCTACCCACGGTACAATGCCGCCACCGGCGATTTTGATCGGGTGCGGGGCTTTGTGCCGGGTGCATTTATCGGAGGGGGCTATTTTCAGGGTGTGAGCAACCGCTCCGGCTTTACGCTGTCGGTGCTCTACAACTTGCTGTATGAGCAAAATCGCCTGCGCTCCCCTTATGGCAGCCCGTGGGTGATCCGGGCCGGCTTCCAGTTGTAGCAGTTGACCGGCCCCGGGCGTTTCAGCGGAAGTGACACAAAAAAACAACCCGTCAAAGATGATAAAATCTTCGGCGGGTTGTTTTTTGGATAATCAGCGGGGCATTGGAGCGTTGGAACTGCTTGCGCTAGGGCCGCTTGTCCCACCAGAGTTTGGTGGTCATCACATCGGGGCCTTGGCGGGCCACGGCGGCATCATAGCTCTCTTTATTCAATCCTTGCTCCGAAGCGGGGTAACGTACCCGGCTAGGCACTTGACCGTTGGTTTCGCCCGGATTGGCAATGGGCTGTAGGCGCGGAAAACCCGTTCGGCGGAACTCGGCCCAGCCTTCAAAACCATTGGGGTAAAGGGCCACCCATTTTTGGGTAATGATCCGTTCTAGCGTACCATTGTACTGCACGGCATTTTGGGCCAAATAAGCCGTAATTTGTGGATCAGGCACCCCACGCCGTTGCATATTGGCGCGAATGCCCGCTTCAAACAGGCTTCGGGCATCACCCGGCCCCCAGCCTTTGAGCACGGCCTCCGCTTGCAAAAAGCACACCTCGTCGAACATCAGCACGGGAATGGCCGCGCCCTCGGCCCGGATGGCCGGCCCCGGTTGCGAGAAGTTTTCCCGGGCAAAATTCGCCTGGCCAAGCTGCACCGCATTAAGACCATTGGGCAGCCCTGCAAAACGCGCCGGGTTGGTGTTGGGCACAGGGGCCGCAAACACGGGCAGACGCGGGTCGTTGAGGTCGGTCAACACATCCACCATCGCCTTGCTCACCCGGAACTCATTGAAATTGAACAAGATAGCCAAGGGATTGCGATTGACAAACTGGCCGGTGGTAAAGGTGACCATTTGGGCGTTGTCGGCATTGCTGGCCAAAAAGCGGTTTTCGGTCATCAGGGCCCGCACTTCTTGCTGGGCGAAGGCCGGGTCGGCACTGCTTGTGCGCAAGGCCAACCGCAGGCGCAACGAGTTGGCAAACCGGCGCCAGCGATCCAAGTTGTCATTGTAAAGGATGTCGGCCGCACCATAACGCGATAGTTGGGCGGGGTCGATCTGGGCGGCTGCTTCGCGCAGCTCTTTGATCATGTCCTTGTAGATAAACTCTTGGGTGTCATATTTTGGCCGCGTGTTGAGCTGGAGGCCTTGTCCCGCCTCGCTGTAGGGCACTTCGCCCCAATAGTCGGTCACGCGGTGAAACAACCAAGCCCGCCAGATCCTGGCCAACGCTACCTTGTTGATCGCCCTCGGATCAGTCCCCGCTATGCGGATGGTCTCTTGGGTGTTGATGATAAAGTTTGAATAATAATTGTTCCAAAATGATTGGAGCCAGCCTGGATTGGTCTCCAAACGATCCGTTTGGAAGCCGGGCGAATTGTTGGCAAAAAACTGGCAGTAGAAATCGGCGTGCAGGTTTTGGCCGATTTGGTACAAGTCCCAGTTGAGCGCGCCGTTGCGCAGGGCCCCAGTAAAAAGCAGATCGGGAGAAATGCTCGTAGTGGCCCGGGGATCGGTATTTATTTCCTCAAATTTGCCGGTACAGCCAAAGGCCAACCACAAGCAAAGGGGGAGATATAATAGTTTTTTCATGGAGAAAAGTCTTTTTGAAACCATTTTACAAATCAGTTGGGGGTACAGTCTGGGGTGGCTTAGAACGTAACGTTCAAGTTGAAGCCCAGGCTGCGGGTACTGGGAAACGCCGCCGACTCAATGCCCTGCACGTTGGAGGTGTTGTAGCTGCTCACATCAGGATCAAACCCGGGCAAACTGGATACCAACAGGGCCAAGTTGCGGCCTACCAACGACAAGCTGACAGCATTAAAGGGCAGGCTTTTCAGCTGTTGCTTGGTAAAGGTGTAGCCCAGGGTCACTTCGCGCAGTTTGACGAAGGTGCCACTGTAAACGAAAGCCTCGGCCACGGCCCCATTTTGGGTGGAAATGCGGCGCCAGTAGGATTCTGGATCCACCGAGCGAGTGTTGGGGGTGAAACTGCCATCGGCATTGCGCACTACGCCCTCCACCAAAATGCCGCCAGTACCGGCATACCAATCGGCCCGGCCCGCGAGGGTCTGGCTGGCATTGCCATTTTCAGAGGCAAAAATATTGGACAGGGACAGTAAGTCGCCACCTTTGCGCATATCGATAAGCACATTGGCCCGGAAGCCTTTCCAAGTGAACACATTGTTCACCCCGCCCTGCCACAGGGGCAGGTAATTGCCGATCACCACATCTTGAGTGGCGATCAGCGGTAGCCCGGCGGCATCCACAATGGTGCGGCCTTCGGGATCGCGCTGGAAGCCCCGGCCCCGAAAGTCGCCAAAAGGCTGGCCAGGCGAGGCAGCCACGGTCACGTTGCGATCATTGCCGATGAAAAAGTTGTCTATTCCTGCCCCCGTGGAAATGATCTTGGATCGGTTGCGGGTGTAGTTCAATTGAACGTCCCAACGCAAGCTGTTTTCCAAATTGATCGGGGTTAACTTGAGGGCAACTTCCCAGCCTTGGTTTTGTACGTTGCCCGCGTTGATCACCGTGTTGGCGAAGCCCGAGGTGGCACTGATGGGGGGCTGAAAAATCTGGTTAAAGGTGTTTTTCTTGTACCATGTCAGATCCAAGCCAAAGCGGTTGTCCAAAAAGCGCAAATCAGTACCGATCTCAATGGCTTGGGTAATTTGTGGTTTGAGATCCACATTGGGCAATTGGGTGCGGATGGTGGCCGTTCCCTGGCCGGCGTGGGGCAGTCCAAGACCATAATTGAGCGCCAATTGGTAGGGTTGGGCCGCGCCGCCCACTTGGGCAATCGATGCCCGGAACTTGCCGTAGCTCAATGGGCTGTTTTCCCATTTAAAGGCTTCGGTGAGCACAAAGCTCAAACTGGCCGCTGGGTAAAAGTAGGACCAATTGGCCGGCGATAGCGTGGAGGCCCAATCGTTGCGGGCCGACAGATCCAAATACAAGTAGTTGCGGTAGTTGGCTTGGGCGGAGGCAAAAACAGAGTTTACCCGTCGCTCACTAATGCCGTACAGCGGGACTGGGGCCGCACCGTTGGCAATGGTGAACAAGTTGGGCACGTTGAGGCCCGCCGTCTGGGCACCCACCTCTTCAAACTTGGAAATGCGCATGTTGCCGCCACCATTGCCACTGATGGTCAGGTTATTACTGATTTTCTTGTTAAAAGAAAGCAAAACATCCAAATTGGTTTCCACCACATTATGGTTGGTGAGCACAAACTTGGCCCGATCGCGCGAGCTTTCAAATAGCGTGCGGGTGGCGGTGCGTTCCTCCATGCGGTGGTTGTAGTAATCGGTGCCGCCCCGAACCTGTAAGTTCAGCCAATCGGTAAATTGGTATTTGACGCTGGCAAAAGTGATGATGCGGTTCATCAAATCTTGGTTGGTATTGTTGTTTATTGACCAAAAGGGATTTTGGCGGCGGCTGGTCAAGAAGCCGTTGGCTGGATCTACGCCAGTGGCGGCCCAAGTGACTGGGTTGCCGTTAGGATCTTGGTAGGGGCGCAGATCGTCCAACCGGATGCTGCGCGGCATGTAGAGAAAACCATACACTGGGTTGTCGGGGTTGTCGGTCAGGTTGGGCCGATTAAACGAATTCTGCCGAATGTAATTTGCTTTTACATCAATGGAAAGCCGCTTGGTCAATTGGGCAGTGCTCCGCACCGTAAAATTGAGCCGATCCAGCGTGCTGTTTGGCATGATGCCCCGGTTGTTCATGCTGCCCACTGAGAAGCGCACGGTGGCCTTTTCGTTGCCCGCATTAAGGGCTATATTATTGTTGAAGGTTTGCCCGGTGCGGTAAAAGTCGCTGATATTGTCGGGTTGGGCCTCGTAAGGGCGCACTTGGCCTGTCCAGTCGCGGACAGCCTGGCCGGTCATGCGGGGGCCCCAGCTCGATTCAATGTTGCGCGGGATGGTAAGGGTGCCATCGGCCCCTGTGGGCAGTACGCCACCGACTCCCTGGCCATACTCATTCTGGAAATCGGGCAGCACCAAGGGCCGCTCAAAAGTGGCATTGGTATTGAATTGGATCCCGATGCCCTTGCGGGTGATGCCTTTTTTGGTCGTGATCATGATTACCCCAGCGGCGGCCCGCTCCCCATACAGGGCAGCAGCATTGGGCCCGGTCAGTACGTCGATCCGCTCCACATCATCCGGGTTGATGAGCGAAATGCCAGTTCCATAGTCGATGCCCCCAAAACGGCCAGGAGTTCGGTTGTTGGTGTTGTCCATCGGTACGCCATCGATGACGATCAGGGCGTTGTTGTCGGTACCGCCCAATGAGTTGGCCCCGCGCAGCACAATGCGGGTGGAACCGCCCGGCCCCGAGGCCGACTGGGAGAGCTGCATTCCCGGAACCCGGCCCTGCAACGAGTTGACCACGTTCACTTCCCGGGCCAAGGTCAGGTCTTCGCCCTTCACCGATTGTACGGCATAGCCCAGCCCATCTTTATCGCGCTCGATGCCCAGCGAAGTGACCACCACTTCTTTGAGGGTTTTCACATCCACCCGCAGGACAACATTGATGATCGACTGGCTGCCCACAGTTTCTTCGCGGGTTTCATAGCCGATGAAACTAAACACCAACACGGCATCGGTGGTGGTCAAGTTGATTTTGTAATTTCCTTCGGCATCAGTGGTGGTGCCGGTTTGGGTGTTTTTGACGCGAATGTTCACCCCAGGCAGTCCGTTCGGATCTTCGACGGCTGTCACCTTGCCACTGATCAGGCGCGTTTGGGCCAAGGCCGAACCGCTAGAAATCCCTAAAAGCCAGAGACTTAGTAGTAAAATGTGTTTCATTTGAGAATAATATTTGAGAATAAAATAAGACCTTCCCCTACCATGGGAAGTGATTTGACCAGAAACTTACAGTTTTTTGGATGATTCTTAAAATAAATAGAGGTTTATGTAGAAAACTTGGTGATTATTTGGCCCGCTGCTTCCCTATACCTGCCCGGCCATGCCCAAGGCCGTGCGCAAAGCCCGTAGTTTGTGGTTCACTTCTTCCAGTTCGGTTGCTTCGTCCGATTTGAACACCGCGCCCACACCTGCTTGGTAGTGCAGGCGGTTATCCACGCTGAGGAATGAGCGGATAATGATCGCTTGGTTGAAATCGCCGTTGAAGCCCATGAACCCGATGCAGCCTCCGTAATGCGCCCGGTTGACCGTCTCGAAGCTATCGATGAGCTGCATGGCCCGGTGCTTGGGTGCGCCCGAGAGCGTGCCCGCCGGGAACGTATCGGCCACCACTTGGATGGCGCTCGCAAGGTTGTTCAATTTTCCGGTCACTTTGGATACCAAATGGATCACGTGCGAATAATATTGCACTTCTTTGTAGGTTTCCACTTGGACTTGGTGGCAGTGGCGGCTCAGATCGTTGCGGGCCAGATCGACCAACATAATGTGCTCGGCACTTTCTTTGGGGTCGTCCAGTAGTTTTTTGGCCATTTCGGTATCATGGGCATCGTTGCCCGAGCGCCGGAAAGTGCCCGCAATGGGGCGGATCTGCGCCTGCCCCCCCTTGATGATCAACTGCGACTCGGGCGAGGAACCAAAAATGCGGAAATTGCCATAATCAAAGTAAAATAGATAAGGGGAAGGATTGATGGAGCGCAAAGCCCGGTAAACATTGAAGTCATCGCCCCGAAAAGGCTGGGTGAACCGCCGGGAAGGCACAATCTGGAACACTTCGCCCTGCTGGCAGTAATGTTTGCACAAACTAACATTGTGCATAAACTCCGCATCAGTCAGGTTAGAGGTTTCTTCGCCCTGTAATTCAAAATGATAGGAAGCAAAGTTTTTGTTCCGGATCAAGGTTTCTAGCATCGCGATCCCCTCCAGACTGGGCCGAGGATCGGGATCGGCCACCGCGCTTTCTGATTGGTATTCGTGCGCAAAAATGTACAGCTCTTCATTGAAATGGTTGAGTGCAATCACGTAGCGGAACACCTGATAGCGGATCTGGGGAATATCGACCGTATCATCGACATGCTGCTTGGGCACGAGGTCAATGTCTTCAAAATATTGCACTGCATCGTAAGCCATGTAGCCAAACAACCCATTGTTGACAAATTTATGGGGATGCGGCGCTGGCGCAAAAGCCCGGGCAAAAGCGTTGAGCTGGTTTACCACTTGCCGACGTTCGGTGATGGGTTGTGTAATGCGCGATCCATCGGGCAAGTCGATCGTCAGTGTGTCATGCCAAACTTCAAACTTGGCCACCGGATCACAACAAATATAAGTGAAGGCATTTTCGTTGCCGTGATAATCAGAACTTTCCAACAGAAATGTATTGGGAAATTTATCGCGCAGTTTGAGGTAGATGCTCACCGGGGTGACGGTGTCGGCCAATAGCTTTTTGCTCTGGGTAATGACGCGGAATGTCTGGCCAATGGCACTGATATTTTGGGCAGTGGTTTGCATAACGGGTAAATGGTGATGATCGAACAAGACAGTTTCGGAAAAACTTGGGCCAAGTTGGAAGATTTGGCAAACCTATTTTAATAAAGCGGGGCCAGTTTTGAAGTAAAAATAGGATCCTGCTTATAGGTCGGCGGTATTAAAAATTTTGATAATCAGCCTATTAAACTAAAAAGGACTCAATGCCGACTGCCAAATGTTGGCCCAAGAATGACTAATATCCCTCACACAAAGAAAAGCTTTTTTATCTATTATTGCGTGTTGTAGTTTTTCACCGCTGTCAAAAACATGCCATGCCAGCCACATTGCCCGAATATACCAAAGCACAATTGGCCCTGCGCAACGGCCAAGATCGGACCGAAATTTGGGTGGCGTACCGAGGCCAGATCTACGACGTGGCCAAATCACGTCTCTGGCGCAGCGGCCAGCATTATGAACATTGGGCGGGCCAAGACCTGACCCAAGAATTGGCCGATGCCCCACATAATGCCAATGTGTTCGACAAATTTGAGGTGATCGGGCGGTTGGTCACGAGGTGATCACTGCTAACGGCAGTTTCGGTTTTGAAAACCTACTACCCTAACTTTTTTTGCAAAGAGTACTTTATAACCGCAATAGACCAATTGAATTATTAAAGGATTGTTTTTTTGCTCTCTATCAACGAATATATCCTTTAAGTATCTCCCAAGTTTTTATTTTTATCAGTAGTTGATTTATGTTAAAAAATTACACTTTATTTTGCTGTTTGTGCCTATTGAATGCACAAAGCATTGCTCAAACCGTGACCAAACGGGCCAGGGCTGAGGGGGACACCGTTGTTTGGACCAAGGGGGGGTCGTTCAACGTCGGATTTGCCAATGTGGGCTTGAGCAACTGGGCCGGCGGCGGCCAAAACTCTATCTCGATTGGTGCGATATTGGATGCCAAGGCCACCCGGGAAACCACCAAATCGGTGTGGACCAGCTATTTCAACTACGCCCTTGGTGGCGCGCGGGTGGGAAATGGCAGCGTGCCTTTCAAAAAAACCGATGATTTGCTGGTCTTGGGTACCAAATATGGCTTGAAAATCAACGATCATTGGAGCTATTCGGCCAATATGGAACTGCGCACCCAGTCGGCCGTTGGCTTGACCTACCGCACCGATCCGGTGAGCGGGCGGGAAATCGTGGATCGGAAAATCTCCAATTTTATGGCCCCCGGCTACCTGATTACAGGCTTGGGTTTCCAGTACAAGAATAAAATTTTTACTGCCAACCTGAACCCTTTGGCCAATCGCCTCACTTTTGTACTGGACGATGAACTGTCCCGGGCCGGGGCCTACGGGGTAGATCCCGGGCAACGCATCAAGTCCGACCTGGGACCGAGCATGTTGTTGGCCATGGATTGGAACGTGGCGGAGAACATCAACTGGAAATCACAGTTCAACGGGTTTGCCAAATACAGTGACCCGGCCCGGATCGACTGGACCTGGGACAACATCATTGCCATGAAGGTGAACAAATATATCAATGTGGCCTTAACCACCAACATGATCTATTTCAACGATGTGCGGATCCGCCAGAGTGATGGGCGGGACATCCAAGCCATCCAGTTCAAACACGTGCTATCGGTCAATTTCGGGCTGAAATTCTAACCCATTTGTACCGGGGAATCGTTGATAGCTTTCTCATCAGCAAAGTGAATCCAACTAGTTAAGTGCTATGAGCAAATCCTTGGGCCAGTTTTGCGCAGAAACTGGCCCGAGGATTTCAAAAGGAGGCACTGATTTACTTAATTTGGGCAGTGGGAGTTTCATTGACATTTGTCCAAAAATGAATCGTCATAGCGCAGCGTTCGGTGCTCTCAATTCCCCAATAACATCCCAAACCGCTAACAGTCAGGCAAAACTGCACACCATACACCACGCGCAAAATGTTAAACTCGGAAAATATAACAGGGATAGACTTAAACCGCCCGAGAATCCTAGGCACCGGCATTGTCACAATGTTGATTCTCGGACTGCTTTTCTGGACCCACTTCCAAAGCGGAATTCCTAGCCATTTTATCCTGTAGCGAAAAGACTTGCCCGAGCTTTCAAACTGGTGGGGCGGCCTATTGCTCCCCCTGCTAACTTGGTTTCTGCTGGGCAGGATAAAAAAGAGACTTGAAAAGCAGACCTCGCTGACGTTGCAACCCAATAATGAAAACACAAAAATTTTTAGACTTTTCCTGATCGGGTTAACCTTTGCCATTGTATTGGCAGTATGTTTCACCAATGACTATCCACCATTTTTAGAAAACGTTCCTTACTTCGTTTTGATACTGAGCCTGATTATGCCCATCTATTACGCAGAATTTATATTGGGTTTTGTAATTGGCATGACGTTCACATTCGGAGCAATAATACCTACTGCTTTTGCCCTGATAATGGCAATCATTGGGTTTATCATTTTCAATTTTATCAGACCGCTATTTCAAAAAGTGATAAAATATTTTCGCAAATTATCGAGGAGCAGAAGCCCACACCGCACAACGGAAGTTTTGCCTAGTGGGGCGAACGCGCTCACGCTCAAGAGTATGTTTTTGAATTTCAAACAATTGATGTTCAGCGTATTATATTATTTTTTACACTTTTACTCTTTACTTGGTTGCGCTCTACTGATGCTAAATTTTTCAAATTTTCAATCATTCAATTGTAAAAGTTTTTAAAAATTAGCAATTTGACTTAACTATTATATTTTCAAATAGTTATAAATCAAGAACATACTCTAACATCACAGCGAGGATAAACTAGACCAGACTCATAATTTATTCCGATATTTGCGAGGGATAAGTGCAAGTTTTATAGATGAGCGCTAGGGTTGCTTTTATAGGGATATGGTTGGTATTTGACACACCCACCCTGCAATACTAAAATACAGACAAAAAAAATGACAAAAATATTTATATTAACCACATTGCTTTTTCTAATCAAAAGTTGTCAAGCATTCGCTCAATCGGCAGATTCATTGCGATCTAGAATACAACAAATCGTTTCCGACAAGAACGCCGTGGTTGGTGTTTCAATCAGTACCAGTGACGGAAAAGACATTATTTCGCTGAATACCGAGCGACAGTATCCCTTGCAAAGCGTATTTAAATTTCACATTGCATTGGCGGTTTTAGCTCAAATTGATAAAGGAAAATTTTCATTGGATCAAAAAATTGAGATCCAGAAAAAAGATTTACTACCCGATTTGTGGAGTCCGCTAAGAGAAGAAAATCCCAACGGAGGAAGTTTTTCTGTCGCGAAATTAATCGAATATGCCGTTTCACTGAGCGATAATGTAGGATGTGATGCTTTGTTGAGGCTTATTGGTGGACCAAAAGTAGTTGATGATTACTTCAAGAAAAATAATATCAGAGACATCTCAATAAAAATTAACGAAGAGAAAATGCAAGCAAATTGGGACTTAATGTTTCAAAACTGGACAACTCCAAAAGCAGCAAATGAAACGTTGGCCAAATTTTATCAAAACAAGAAAAAATTACTTTCCCCGAAAAGTTACGACTTCATTTGGAGCGTCATGAGAGAGACAAAAACGGGGGTAAACAGATTAAAGGGACAGTTGCCAAAGGGAACCATTGTTGCGCATAAAACAGGCTCATCAGGGACGAACAAGGCTGGTTTGACTGCGGCAGTAAATGACATAGGAATTGTGTTTTTACCGAACGGAAACTATTTTTTCATAAGCGTCTTTATCACAAATTCAAAAGAAAATGAAGAAACCAATGAAAAAATAATTGCCGATATTGCAAAGGCCACTTTTGACTATTTTACGGCTCAGCCGAAACAGAACTGACTTTTTCGGTATTTTTTTTACCGATGAGCATTACCGTGAAAAATTGTTTTTTTGTCAAATTACTAGAAAAAATTGTACATTTATAAGCAAATAAACGCTTTATCTATCAATTCCTAACAGGTACAAATGGCAGGACGGGTAAAGTTGGACAATACAGGAAAACAAGAATATGATAGATAATTTACCAACTTACATTTATTTTGCTTTCAAACTGACAGCAGATGCAACTTTACTTCTTTTTATTTGGACAATTAGAAACTCAAATTCGGAAGCACTACGAAAAAAATCAACATCAATTTTACTCGGCCTCATAATTTGGCTGGGAATTCAAGCTGTTTTGTCACTGAAAAATGTTTACAACACAGACACAAGTTCATTTCCACCTAAAATTATGTTATTAGGAATTTTGCCGATAATATTGACTGTTATTTACTTATTTGCGACTCAAAAAGGACGATATTTTATAGACAGTTTACCACTCAAAAACTTGACATATCTGAACGTGGCAAGAATTCCGATTGAGATGGTTTTACTTTGGCTTTTTCTCAGTAAAACAATTCCCGAATTGATGACTTGCGAAGGGTGAAACTTTGACAATATTGCAGGAATTATAGCACCGATTATTGCTTACTTTGGGCTGACAAAAACTAAATTAAACCAGCAGGTGATTTTAATCTGGAATTTTATTTGCATTGGCCTGTTACTAAATATTGTTGTAAACGCATTCTTTTCCGCACCTTCACCAATACAGAAATTTGCTTTTGAACAACCGAACATAGCAATTTTAAATTTCCCATTTAGTTGGTTGCCAACTTTTATAGTTCCAATCGTGCTGTTTGGACATTTGACTTCAATTAGACAGTTATAAAGCAGAAAACTGACCAACAAAACAACGAATCGCTAACCAGCGTTTTGTACAAGCGGAGCAAAAGTACTAGATTTGCGTATTGGCTATGCGGCAGAGCCTCATTTGCGACTCCGCTGGTTGTTGAATTGAACCGCTATGGTAACCGTTTGGCGCTTGCAACTGGATTACAACCAGACCCGAAGTCTTAAAAAAATAATGCTCACGAACTATTGTCCAAGGCATTATGGTTAGGGAGATGACAGGGCCATTGAAGGCCACTATCGCCACCAGAAGTAATAAAAGGAGGCGATGATGAAGCAAATTTTAACATCTGGAAAACATCTTGAAGGTAAACTAATTATTTTCGCCTAATTTCAACAATTTTTTTGTCGCGAAAAAGTGCCAGATGACACAAGCCAATTTGTCACTGTCCTCAGGGCGTTTTAAATCAATAACTGCCAATTCCATGAAACCTTTATTTTTTAGATTGCTTTTCGCTTTATTTATTCTTGGCTGGATCATACAAGTGGCCCACGCCCAAGCAACCAAAGTGGCCCCAATGCTCCAAAATGGCATTTGGCGCGGGGAAATCCAACTTCAAGGCCAGACGGCGCCCTTCAATTTTGAGGTGGCCAAACCAGCCGACAAAACGTTGATTTACCTCATTAATGCCGAGGATCGCCTCAAACTGGATGAAATTGAGTTTCGGGATGACAGCTTGCACGTCGGCCTACACATATATGAAGCTGAATTGGTGGCCAAAGTGAATGGCAACCAGTGGTCGGGCTATTGGGTCAAATCTTCAGCGGGCAAGGAAGTCTATCGTTTGCCGTTTCAAGCGGCTTGGGGCCCTGCCTACCGTTTTAGCGAACGCCCCACGCAGGCCCTGCTCAACGTGAGCGGCACCTACGATGTGAGCTTCACCAATGCCGAGGGAAAAACTACCCCCGCCGTGGGATTGTTTACCCAAAAGGGTAACCGGCTCACCGGCACCTTCCTCACCAGCACCGGCGACTATCGTTTTCTGGAAGGCGAAGTCAGTGGTAACGAACTCCGGCTTTCCGCCTTTAGTGGCGAAGTTACTTATTTGTTCAAAGCGCAAGTGAGCGAAACGGGGATTGTGGGCGAATTTTGGTCGGGCCGGTCAGGAAACTCCAAATGGATGGCCAAGAAAAACGCCAAGGCAGCCCTGCCCGAAGCCGACAAGTTGACGTTTCTCAAACCGGGTTATGATAAATTGGCTTTTTCGTTCCCCGATTTGACCGGCAAAATGGTATCGCTCGCTGATCCGAAGTATCAAGGTAAAGTAGTCATCGTCCAAATTCTGGGGTCTTGGTGCCCCAACTGTTTGGATGAGAGCGAGTTCCTCATTCCATATTATAATAAGCACAAGGACAAAGGGTTGGCCATTATTGGACTGGCTTATGAGCGGTCGGCCAAGTTTGATGAAGCCAAACTGAGATTGGACAAAATGACCAAACGCCTCGGCGTCACCTATGACATCTTGTTGGCTGGCACGATTGCCAAGGACAATGCGTCCAATTCACTGCCCATGCTCAACCACGTAATGGCTTTCCCCACGACTATTTATATCGATCGGGCTGGGAAAGTGCGCAAAATCTATACAGGATTTTCTGGACCGAGCACGGGAAAGTACTACGAAGCATTTGTGGACGAGTTCACTAGCTTTGTTGGAAAGTTGTTAAAGGAAAAAGAATAGCAACGGGCCGTGAATTAATGTCAAATGGTCTATCTTTGAGAATGGAAAACATAATTACCTTGGAAAAGCCAACTCTGATGTCCCGGGTTGAAAGTGCCTTGGACACAATCAGGCCATATTTAGTGGCCGATGGTGGTAATGTCCGCATTGTGGACATTACTGATGACATGGTGGTCCAATTAGAGCTATTAGGCTCATGTGGCTCCTGCCCCATGTCCATGATGACCCTCAAGGCTGGCGTGGAGCAGGCCATTATCAAAGAAGTGCCCGAAATCCGGGCCATTTCGGCGGTCAATTCCCTCAGCTAGCACTGTTTTTTGTATCGTGTTAAGCAGTAGTGCTCCCCAACTTTATCTGGGGGGTATATTTAATTATCTTTTCTAGGCAATGCGAATCAAGGACATCCGGCGACAAACATTCTTGGCTTTTTTGGTTTACTCCACCATATCGCTCATGGTGGCGAGCCTTAGTTTTTGGCTTTTCCAGCGAAAGGTTGAGATTGAGCATTTTTCGGATACAGTAAGTAAATTATTTACCAATACCTTGGGGGTTGCGGAGCTTGGTCATTATTTTTTGGTGTACGAAACCAAAAAAGACAATTATTACAAAACCGATGGCAAGACCTACTTGACAAAACAAGAGACAATGATCGATAGCATTAAACACTATATTAATTTGATCACCAAAAACCGGGTCGAGGAGAAATTCGGAATCAAAACCAGTATCAACGGATTGCTTCCCCTGCACGAAAAATACACCTTCATTTTCCGACAGATCGTGTTGTTGACCTCCCAGAGGGGAGCGCTGCAACACCGGCTCCGGGTTAGGGCAGCCGAGCTGGAAAAACGGGCCCAAGATCTCAAATGGGAGATATTAACGCTCAGAACGTATGAGCGCGATTATTTTATCCAACAAGATAGCGCTTTTATCGTGCGTTTTGATGGCCTATCCGACCAGTTGGAAGGCCAATTGGCCAAATCGACCAACCCGGCCAGCCAAGAACTACTTGTCGCGCTCCAAAGTTACCGCAATGATTTCCGTAAATTGGTAAGGGTGGACAATGAAATCGGCCTTGGCCGTGATACTGGACTGAATGCCAAGCTCAAAAACATCAACCAGCGTATATCCGATCTGGCCAATAAGATCAGTACTGAAAGCAATCGGGTAAAAGATGAAATTACCGAACAAATCATTAATGTTTTCTTAGCGGTAATAGTTATTTCTGTAATTATGATATTGATATTGGCAATGCTCTTTAAGTTTATTACCGATACTGATAAAGAAATCCCAAAACTTTTTAAATTGTAGATCAAGATCCCAGTCCATGAAGACGCGCCTTTCCATTTTTGTGTTGCTTGTGTTTTTGAGCGGGTGTATACCTGAGCGCAACGAACGACAACAGAGCAAAGCACTCCAGCGCGAAATGCGCAGCAAAAAGCTCAAACGGCTCAGTCAATCAGAAATCATGGCAGCGTGCAACCAAGAAGGCAAATTATTGGCCGATCAGCTGGCCACGATCCTAGTGGTGGATCGGCATTTTGCTTGCGACTCACTCACATTGACCGGCATGGTCACTTCGCCAATCCTGATTGAATATGATTTTGTGTGCAATGAGCAAAAAGACCTGCCGGAGAAGACCAAGTTGGTGTGGGATGCCTACCGGGAGAGCGCCAATAAACGGGAACCACTTGCTGATAACCTGCAAAAGATAGGGAACGATCAAATGTTGTACACCTCACCCGTGCAATTTGAGGGACGCTTTTTGGGTATGTGGGCCATTTTGATGGACAAACGGGAAATTATCAAACTGATGTAGCCGCAGGCTGGGCTTGTTAGTTCATCACAAAAAAGTTGAATGGCAACCCTACATCTTCCGCATATTCCTCGCCGCTCTCCAGCATGTCCAAATCACCAGCTTGATAGTACCAATTGACCGTCACATGGCCATTCTTGTTAGTATGATAATCTTCCAGCATATCGAAGATTTCCAAAAAACGGCGTGACGAACTGGTATTGTAATAATTCATCTTAAAATTGAAAACAATGGTGTTTTCTGGAATTGCCAAATAATTCTTGAGCCACTCCATAATGGGCTGGTAAAATTCTTTGGTAAACTCATGGTAGGATTCGCCACCAATTTCAAGTAAGTGCGTTTCCGCATTGAAATTGACCGAGGGAATAAAAAGCTTACCGTTGATCGTGAAATTCTCCATTGCTTATTGTTTCGCTTTCTTGTTAACGCTGATTGCTAGCGTAAAAAAAGTATTGTGGCTATCAATATTTTCTAAATCAAACACGAGTGGATTGCCCGATTTGCGCACCATTTCCACCAGCCCTACACTGTCCTCGTCTTCGGGCAATCGACGTTGCTCGATGAAATACTCGCGCAATTGATCAGGGCCAAGCGCATTGATCCGGTTGCACTTTTCCAGCAAACTGGGCACCTTGTCGTTTTCCACCAAGTTGCCCGAGTAGATGATATGTTCATCTGCTGTTTCACTGATGACAACCGTCCCCTGCCCCACTTGGCGTTTATCCGACTCCGAGTAGGCCACTTCAGAGGAATACAAATTGATGTTTTGGGCCATTTCCACCACAATGCTGAAAACGCGCTTGCTCATCACATCATCTGGGTGCTTTTTTTGCAAGTTGTTGGCCACTACCGATAAGATGTCGTTGGTCATCATGCCTTGAAAAGCAAGTACGATGTTGTGCTCTTCAATGATTTTGGCAAAGCCGTAAGGTGTCAGATCGGGCATAGGTTACTTTGATGGCAAATGTATTAAATTCCATTACAATTATTATTCCCTAATTTATTTGCCAGCCCGTCCTCATGTAAGAAATAGGCTTGCCCTGCCAATAAATGTGGGTCTGGCACCTAGGCGCGGTGGTTCAATATGGTTCCTTTCATGTCGCCAAAGAGTGCATCTTGGGAGCCAGGCAACCGAAGAAAATCGTGCGGGAACCCCAGTTCAATGGCACTGGCCTGGTCCAAGGCCTGCATCAGTTCGGCTGGCAAACTGACCTGCAAGCACCCCATGGAGTCGATCAGTTGCTCGGCCCGCCTCGCGCCCACGATCGGGATGATCTGCGGGTGCTGCTGCCGGAGCCAACTGAGGGCAACTTGCGCGGGTGTGGCGCCCACTTGGGTCGCAATCTCGCCCACTTTTTGCGCAATCAACCGATTTTTTTCGTTGATCTTGGGACTTTTGGCGGTGAGACGACTGTCGGGGGCGATCACTGAATTGTGTTTGCCGGTGAGCATGCCCGCACCCAAAGGCGACCACGGCGTGATGCACAGGTCAAAATGGTGGGCCATGGGCAGCAGGTCGCGTTCGGGAGTGCGCTGGATGAGGCTGTATTCCACTTGCAGGCCGGTAAAGGTGGTCCAGCCGTGCATTTGGGCCAAGGTAATGGCATGGGCCACGATCCAAGCGGGGGTGTCAGAAATTCCCAGATAATGAACTTTCCCGGCCCTGACCAGGTCGTCCAGCCCCCGCATCACTTCAGCCACTGGCGTGGTAAAATCCCACATGTGGAGCCACAAAATATCGAGGTAATCGGTGTTGAGGCGGCGAAGGCTCTGGTCGACCGAGCGCATCAAGTTCTTGCGGTGGTTGCCCGAGGCATTCACATCATCGCGCTGATCATGCAAGCTATATTTACTGGCCACCACATAGCGGTCCCGATCAGCGGCAATGAATTCGCCCAAGAAGCGCTCACTTGTCCCTTCGGTATAGCGGTTGGCCGTATCGATGAAATTGCCGCCCGCCGACACAAAAGCCTCAAATATTCGTTGGCTCTCGGTCTTGTCGGCCCCACTTCCCCACTCAGTGCCAAAGGTCATCGCCCCTAAGCAAAGTTCCGAAACCCGGAGGCCCGAATGGCCAAATAGTTTGTAACGCATAAAAAACGATGGCTGGTTAGGCCAAAATTAGGGTTTCTCCCGCAATTTCGACCAGTTTCCAACAACAAAATATTCGTTCCCGCGCCGTTTGTTTGTCCAACAATAATCTTGGAACAACTCCCCAAATGCAAACCCCATTTTAACTAATTGCTCATAAAAGTGGGGAATGTTTGGGATGACCCGAAAACCGGCCGGCTTGCTCGGCCAACAAGCCACTATTTGACCCAACAGGGCAGTGGGCGTTTTTGGCCAGCCGTACCGCGATCTAAGTGCTCGCTCATTCACAGCCGATGATACCCGAATCCACTTGGTTTTTCAACAACCCAAAAAGTGAATCATTGAAAATCAAGCAAATAAGTATTGCTAACCACCTAAATCAGTTTACACTTGACGCCCTTACAACTTCTCCCCGTAAAGGGTAATGCTAAAAATATTATTGGGGCCGCTGCGAAAGTCATCAATCGCGGCTTGATCCAAGTAGCGCAGCAAGATTTCGTCGGGGATATAAATCATTTTTTCTTTTTGTAGGACCACATTGACAAATCCGGCCGCTGCCACGTGGCCAAGATACGCGTCTTTGGCAATGGCCCCCGACACACAGCCGGCGTACATCTCGCTCGCCTCGAGGATTGCGGACGGCAGTTGGCCCACCAGCACTATGTCGGAAATGCTGAAATGGCCCCCGGGCTTGAGCACCCGGTAGATCTCTTGGATGGCGGCTGCTTTGTTGGGCACCAAGTTGAGCACACAATTGCTCACCACCACATCGGCCAGGTTGTCCGAAACGGGCATAAGCTCGATATCTCCCTGTCGAAATTCTACATTTTGGTACCCGAGTTTCTGGGCATTGTGTTGGGCCTTGGCTATCATGGCGGGGGTGAAATCAATGCCAATCACTTTTCCGTGTTCACCGGTTTCGTGCCGGGCAATGAAACAATCGTTGCCGGCCCCGGATCCCAGATCGATCACCACGTCGCCCGGGCGAATGTTGGCAAACTGGGTGGGCAGGCCGCAGCCCAGGCTCAGATCGGCCTCGGGCTGGTAGCCATCGAGGGCCGTGTAGTCGTCAGACATAATGCTGTGGACCTCGGTGGTGCCACAGCCCACGGCACCGCAGCAGGAAGCAGCGTTTTCGGCCTGGCTTTGCAAGGCGATCTGGGCGTACTTTTGGCGCACCATTTCCTTGATTTTCTCTTCGGTTTCCATCTTGACTGGGTTTAAAAATTAACAACAATTGCGTTCAATGTGTTGGGCAGTAGTGTGGAACAACGCCTCGAAAGCCCGGACCATCGCCTTGAATTTTTCATTGTCAAGGCAATAACAAACTTTCACGCCGTCGATCTCGCCCTTGATCAGGCCGAAATTTTTGAGTTCCTGCAGGTGCTGCGAAACCGTGACGCGATTCAACTGGGGGATTTCCTTGGATATATCGCCCGAGATGCACGCTTTCCGCTCAGCCAACAACTGAATGATCGCCACCCGGGCCGGATGGGCGATCAATTTGGCGAATTGGGCAACCAATTGTTGCTCGATTGGATAGTTGTCTAACTTGGCTTGCATGTCCTTATAATTATGTTGCAAACATACTACATCATTTCTAAAACCGAGCATTTTTTAGTTTTTATTAAAAAAAGCCCAATTAAATTTGTTTATTACTTTCTCAGCCCGTATTATTGCAGCACAAATCTCCGTGTGAGCTGTTCAGTCTCTCCTTTGAGAGAACAAACGAACGCCGCGTTCTGGTCAAGTTTCTTTTTTTGATACAAATCATCTTTCCCGACCCTTGTCAGTTTGATTGCTGCGCTGTGTCGTCCATTGTCTCCAATTACTAATTTTATCATCCGCCTGGTATGTATAACATTGAAGAGTTGAATCTTAAACTCTTGTCTGAGTTAAAACAGATCGCAGAAGATCTGGAAATTAAAAATGTTGGTAGATTTGCGAAAAGAGACCTCATTTATAAAATTTTAGATCAACAAGCCGTTTTGCCCGAAAGCAAGCTTCCAACAAAAAAACCAGTTGATGCCCCTATTGTTGAACCGGTTGAGGAAAAACCTGTTCTGAAGCGTCGTGAACGTGAGGTTCCGCCCATCGCCAAGAAAGTGGAACCAATTGATAATGAGGCGGATATTGATCGGCGGCCCAGAGTGAAGCGCGAAAATGTAAAGCCCCACGAAAATGTGAAGCCCCACGGAAAAAAGCCCCAAGAAACGCTCCCGGCCCTGCAGTTTGATGAGCTGGACGATGAACTGGTTGCTAGCAGTGACTTTATTATCGATGCCACTTCATTTACTGGGGACGAAGCGCCTACGATTGAAGAACCAAAGGTGGTAAGTCCTACCAATTCGTCGGTCGTCATTTCCAATGATTTTGTGCCCGAATTGCCTACGCCGATGGTTGAACCAAAGCAAGAACCCCAACCCCAAGTCCAGCCCCGGGAGCGGGAAATGAACTATCCCCAGCGCGGCCCCAAAAAATCGGTGCGCGATTTTGACGGGGTAATCCTCAACGAAGGAGTATTGGAAATCATGCAGGATGGTTATGGGTTCCTCCGCTCATCGGATTACAACTATTTGGCCAGTCCCGACGATATTTATGTGTCCCCCTCGCAAATCAAACTCTTCGGCCTGAAGACTGGGGACACGACACGGGGCCAGATCCGCCCCCCCAAAGAAGGGGAAAAATATTTTGCCCTGTTGCGGGTGGAAAGTGTGAACGGGAAAACGACGGACGAAATCCGTGACCGGGTACCGTTTGAATACCTCACTCCTCTATTTCCCAACGAGAAGCTGAACCTCCAGTACAAGCCCAATGCCTATTCTACCCGGATTGTGGACTTGTTCTCCCCCATTGGCAAGGGCCAGCGTGGGATGATAGTGGCCCAGCCCAAAACGGGCAAAACCATGTTGCTCAAAGAAATAGCCAATGCTTTGGCCAAAAACCATCCCGAAGTTTATTTGCTGGTGCTGCTCATCGACGAGCGGCCCGAAGAAGTGACGGACATGGCCCGCAGTGTCAACGCCGAGGTGATTGCCTCCACGTTTGACGAGCAAGCCGATCGCCACGTCAAAGTGGCCAGTATTGTGCTGGAAAAAGCCAAACGGATGGTCGAGTGCGGCCACGATGTGGTCATTTTATTGGATTCAATTACCCGTTTGGCCCGGGCCTATAACACTGTAGTGCCGTCTTCGGGCAAGATTTTGTCGGGCGGGGTAGATGCCAATGCCCTCCACAAACCCAAACGCTTCTTTGGCGCAGCCCGCAATGTGGAAAACGGTGGATCGCTCACCATCATTGCCACTGCCCTGATCGATACCGGTTCTAAAATGGACGAAGTGATCTTTGAAGAATTCAAGGGCACGGGCAACATGGAACTCCAGTTGGATCGCAAATTGGCCAACAAGCGGATCTTCCCGGCCATTGATGTCCCCGCTTCGGGCACTCGCCGCGAAGACTTGCTGCTGGACAGGGAAACGCTCCAGCGCGTGTGGATTTTGCGCAAGTACATGTCGGACATGAACCCCAACGAATCCATTGACTTCCTGCTCAACAACATGAAAGGAACCAAAGACAATGATGAATTTTTAATCTCCATGAACAACTGATCAACTTCCAATTCCCCAGGTAAGAAAATACCCGGCCAACTGATTGGCCGGGTATTTTTCTATTTTCGGTTTTTGGTATCGATCACAATGGTAACTGGGCCGTCGTTGACCAAGCTGACCTGCATATCGGCCCCAAACTCGCCCGTCGAAACCGGGCGGCCCAGCAGTTGGCCCAACTGAACGATCATGGATTGGTAGAGGGGAATGGCCACCTCGGGCCGGGCGGCCTCGGTGAACGATGGGCGGTTGCCCTTTTTGGTGCTCGCGTGAAGGGTGAACTGGCTGATGAGCAGTACGCCGCCGCCCACTTCGGCCAAAGCGAGGTTCATCTTGCCGGCAGTATCGCCAAATACGCGGAGGCCCACTATTTTACTGGCCAGCCATTGGACGTCTTCTGGGGCGTCATCGTGGCCAATGCCCAACAACACCAAAAAACCGGTACCGATTTGGCCATTGAGTTGGCCGTTGATCCGGACCGCAGCCTCGGATACGCGCTGGATGACGGCAATCATGCAAGTCGGGGGGTAAGTGGCAAAGATAACGGGGCATTTCCAAAAAACACCAGAACAGTTTTGGCCCTCTTTGCCAATTTCAACGCGGCGATCGATCGAAAAACCCAAAACTTGCCTTTATTTGCAGCTAATGCCCTCAATTGGGCGGTTTGACCAACAACCGCATCAAATGAAGGATGGAATCAATTGCCAAACCCAACTCGAATGGTCTTAAAACGAACTTAAACATTGCACGAAAATGGCTGAAAACTATCTACCTGCGTTAGGTGACCTAGAAAATGATGAAATGTTGGAACAACACCTAAAAAGAATGTTCACAGAATTTTTCGCTGAAATCAAAGCCGAAGGGTGGTTTGGCAAGGAGCGAGAAATGATAAGTCGGTTTGCATTTACGAAGTTGGTTAAAAATATAGGCTGTTGTAATGACTTGTATGATTCAGGTCAGATTGGAGTTGAGGTTCGGGTAAATCAAGTAATCGTTCCCGGGAAAAAAGAAGTGTGCAAGGACATGGTGATATGGAAAATCCCAAATCAAACAGCGTGGAGTAAAGCGCCCGTACCACTTTGGATAATAGAATGGAAGCACGGAAATAAAAAGCCCTCTCAATACGATATTGATTGGTTAAAGAAATACACTGGAACACACCCTGACTGCCTCGGGATTGCGTTAAATGTTGAAAGCAAGCGGGAATACGGCCTTGAAGCGGTTTTACTGAAACAAGGAGAAATAGTTGATGCCAATTGGGTATGCAAATGAAGAAATACGCCACCTATTGTGCAAGTGTCAATGGCTTGACCTGTGCTCCGCCGCTGCGCCTGTACTAACGTTTACTATATCCATGATGTACCTAATAGCCGATAGTGGCGCCACCAAAACGGCTTGGCGGTTGGTGGATGGCAACGGGCGGATCACCCAAGCCATTACTGCTGGCCTAAGCCCTTATTACCAAAGCCAGGCCGAGATAGTGGCCGAGCTGAACAGTGCACTGTTGCCCACGCTGGGGTTGTTGGCCACCGAAGCCGCCCAAGTGCACCGGATTTATTATTACGGCACTGGCTGCGCACGCCCCGAAAAGGCGGCGGTAGTGGCCGCTGCCCTGCACCAAGTGTTCGCCGAAGCCCTGACCGAGGTACACCCCGACATACTGGGGGCCGCCCGGGCCTTGTGCGGGACCGAGCCGGGCATCGCCTGTATTCTGGGCACTGGCTCAAACGCTGCCCTTTATGATGGGCAATGGCTTGCCTCGAAGGCCGCCAGCTTGGGCTTCTGGCTCGGTGACGAGGGCAGCGGGGGCCACTTGGGCAAGCAATTGGTGATCGACTACCTAAATGACGACCTGCCCGCTCCGCTCCGGGCCCAGTTTGAACTGCGGTTTAGCCCCAGCTACGCCGAAA
Source organism: Cytophagales bacterium (assembly GCA_038209965.1). Classification (GTDB taxonomy): domain Bacteria; phylum Bacteroidota; class Bacteroidia; order Cytophagales; family Thermoflexibacteraceae; genus JALONO01. The sequence goes on from JBBQXF010000004.1 coordinate 70,921, forward strand.
TCATGGATCGGGTATATTCGCAGCCGTTTCCCAGCCGTTATTTGGCTTCGTTTGCCAAGTTTGTGTTCGACCATTTGCGCGAGCCTTATTGTTACCAACTGGCCTACCAAAGTTTTGCCGCTTTTTTTGATAAACGGGTGAGCAAATTCCCCGATCACCAAAACTACAAAGTCCATTTTACGGGATCAGTGGCGTTTTATTACGCCAATGTGCTGCGCCAAGTAGCGGCAGATCGGGGCATAGTGGTCAAAAATATTTTGGAAGAACCAGTAGCCGGCTTGGTACTCTACCACCGGAGCACGGGCGACGTGCCTTGATCAGGGCATGAAACGACTTTTGGTTGACTCGCCAAACCGGATCAAAACTAGGGTTCATACAGAGCAGTGGCCCACCATGACCACTACGCACGTCGGTACAGCAAACCCCCAAAGCCATTTTAAACTTGAGGTAACCTAATTTTTGTGCTCTATACTTCATTCACGCCCAACTACGTGGAGGCTGGGCTCGACGAGGCGGGCCGGGGCTGCTTGGCGGGCCCGGTAGTGGCGGCAGCGGTCATATTGCCCAAGGACTACCAGCACCCCCTGCTGAAAGACTCTAAAAAACTGACCGCCAAGCAGCGGGAAAAGTTGCGTGGAGAAATCGGCCAAGTCGCCATTGGGATTGGCGTAGGCGTGGCTTGGCCCGCCGAAATTGACCAGATCAACATTTTGCAAGCTTCGATCACGGCCATGCACCGCGCCGTGGCCCAGTTGCCCTCGGCCCCGGAACTGTTGCTGGTGGATGGTAAATTTTTTCGTGCCTACCCGGGCATTGCCCACGAGTGCATCATCCGGGGCGACGGCCTATACCTGTCCATTGCGGCAGCTTCGGTGGTGGCCAAGACCCACCGCGATCAGTTGATGCGCGTGCTGGCCGAGCAATATCCCGAATACGGTTGGGCACACAATGTCGGCTACCCCACGGCCACCCACTACCAAGCCATTGAGCAGTTTGGGGAGACTCCCTTTCACCGGCAGAGCTTTCGGCTGCACTGAACCCATGCCCTACAAATCTTTGAGCACGCCGCTGATGCCCCCGTCGATCTGGATGTTGGCCCCGTTGATGAACCCAGCCTTCTCGGAGGCCAGAAACACCGCCACCTCGGCCACCTCGTCGGGCTGGCCAATGCGGCCCACGGGATGGATCTCGTTGAGCTTCAGATAGTCGCTTTCATTGGCAAAGCCCGCCCGCAGCATGGGGGTCTCGATGGCCGCCGGGCTAATGGCATTGACCCGGATCCGGCCCGCCAGATCAATGGCCAATGATTTAGTGAGGCCCACCAAGGCCGATTTGCTGGTGGCATAGGCCACAAAACGGGGTTTGGTGAGTTGGTGGTGGATGCTGGCCACATTGACCACCGAGCCGTGGTTTTTTTCCAACTGGAACAATAGGCCCTGCGTGAGCAGAAAAGGGGCGGTCAGGTTTACGTTCATGGTCGTGTTCCACTGGGCCAAGGTCAGCTCGTCGGTGGGATTGAGCAATTGCTCGGCAGCATTATTGATCAGGACCATGAGTTGGCGATCACCAATGAGGCGGTTCAGGTCCTCAAATACCGATTGCCGGAAAGCCTCGTCCGTACACAGACGGTCGAGATCAGAGTGGATATGGACATCGGCGTTGTTGCGGGGTTGCCGATCCATGCCAATGACATAGTAACCTTCCCGCTGAAAAAGACGGCAGATCTCCGAGCCAATTTTGCCCGATGAGCCCGTCACTATGGCACATTTCATGTTGATTGCCCGTTAAAGGGGGCAAATTTACGAAACCGCAAGCAGAGGAAGGCAAAAAGTAGCTTCTTGGGCAGTTGTAATTAATTATCCAAGGGTCTGTCGCTCAAAGTGGTGTCTTCGGGGTCGTCTTGTTTGAGCGCTTCTTCGTCATTGTTTTTGCGGAGCTCAATCAGGGAAGCGTGCTTATAGTTGCCAAATTCAGCTTTTTTAAAGGCAGAATTGGCCAATTTGGTGTTATTGGCTTTGTTGTACATGAGGCCCAAGGCAAAATGGAACATGGCCTTGGTCTCTTGATCTATCCCTGGGAACTTGATCAGTTCATTCATGAGCGCAATCCCGTCGTTCACTTTATTGGATCGTGAAAGCGACAAAGCTTTCAAAAAACCAATGTTATAGTTGGAAGCTTGGGCGGTTAGGCAAGCGGTGGCCGAAGCAACGGCATCAGCGTACAAACCCGACTCGAATTCAGCTTGGGCAATTTGGGCATAAATGTTGCCCTTTTTCACGGCATCCTTCTCAGAATCGGCCGAGTTTTTCAATTGCTTGGCAATGGCCGATTTGTCAGTATTAAGCGTTGATATCTTCACCAATATTTCGTGGACTGCCGAATAATCGGGCTTGATCTTGAGTGCTTGATCGGCCATAGCCTTGCCCTCTTCCAGTTCATAAACTTTGGTGTAGGCGCTGGCCAGCCCGTGGTAATAAACGGGGGTCATTTCAAAAATCTTGGCTTTAAACGAGCCAAAGTTGGCCTTGACGAAAGCGGCATTGGCTTCGCTATACTTGCCGAGGTAATATTGGGCCTTGCCCAGTTCAAAATAATAACGCACTGCATCCTTGGGTTCAGCGCTGGTGAGCAAGCCGGTAGCTTTGGTCATGCTGGCGACTGCTTCATCGTATTTTTTGGTTTCGTTGCCCAGTTTACCGTTGTAATATAGCGCATTCAGATTGTTGGGATCCGCCGACAGGGCATCAGCAATGTGCGGGCCAGCCTCTTTGAAACGGTTTTCTTTGTAGAGCAATTTGACAATATTGATCTTGTACTCCACCTTGTCCTTGGGAACAGTCTCGAACTTGAAGGCATTGTCATAGGCAGCAATCGCCTCATTGGTTTTGTTCTTGATGGCATAGAGCTTGGCCAGCCGGGTGAGTGCACCGATGTGGTCTTGGCGCAACGAAACCGTTTTCTGAAAACATTGGATGGCATTGTCCTGATCCTTGAGCAGTATATAAGTATTACCCTTGCGAAAAACGTATTCGGGGTTGGCCGGATCGGCGGCAATCGCTTTGTTGTACTCGTCAATTGCCCCTTTGGGGTTATTGTTCTTCTTTAACTCTTCGGCCTTGAGAAAAAAATCCAGCCCGTTGCTACCTTGGGCCAAAACCCCAGAAGTGATGCAACAAACCAAGGTAAATAGGGTCAAAAATTTCATATTTTGTGGCTTTGGAAAGACAATACAATAGGTTAGCGTTTGAAGTCAATGTTTCATAATACAATTAATATGCTAAACCGGGGCTTTGCCATTTAATTTTTGCCATGCCCCACATCTATTCGATATAACGGCCAAAAACGCTTGTTATTGCGTCCCAAAAGGCCACGTATGGCAGAAGAAAAGAACAGATTGCTTTTTAGTACCTCACCGTTACGCCATTGGCCCGCAGGTATTTTTTCAAATCGCCAATGTCAACCGTCTTGAAGTGGAAGATGCTGGCGGCCAGCGCAGCATCGGCATCGTTGTCCCGAAAAATATCGGCGAAGTGCGCCATGCTGCCCGCCCCGCCCGAAGCGATGACCGGGATGGAGAGCAAATGGGAGATCTGACCAGTCAGGGCTTTGGCAAACCCATTTTTGGTGCCGTCGTGATCCATCGAAGTGAGCAGGATTTCCCCCGCCCCGCGCCGCTGCACTTCCTGCGCCCACTCGATGGTGGACAAGCCCGTGGGAGTGCGCCCCCCGTGCGTGTGGACCACCGGTTGGCCGTCCATTTGGCGGGTGTCGATGGCCACTACCACACACTGGCTGCCAAACTGCTTGGCCAGTTGATCCACCAGCCCCGGATTTTTGACGGCGGAAGAATTTACCGATATTTTGTCGGCCCCGGCGTTGAGCAACAGTGATACGTCGTTGACTGTGCTGATGCCCCCGCCCACGGTAAAGGGGATGTCGATGTGCTGGGCTATCCGGCGGACAAGGTCGGCCAGGGTCTTGCGCTGCTCCACTGTGGCCGTGATGTCGAGGAACACCAGTTCATCGGCCCCGTTCTGAGCGTAGAAAGTGGCCAGTTCCACGGGATCGCCGGCATCAGTCAAGTTGACGAAATTCACGCCCTTGACCGTGCGCCCGTCTTTGATGTCCAAGCAAGGGATAATGCGTTTGGTGAGCATAGAGGTTAAATAGGCAAGCCCAAAGGTAAGGGATGGCCCCCGATTTTCCTTGGCCGGCAGGGCAGCGGGCACCTGATTTGGGCGTTGGGTGCGCCGGCCCGTTATTGGTCGGGCGCTGCCAGCTCTAGCCGGGTGAAGCTCAGGGCATCTTCCCGCGCCTCGGGGTTGAGGGGGTGGTTGTCGGACAGGTAGAGGCCGTCCTTGGCCACAAACGAATTACGGATGGCAAAACGGTTGCGAGGCAGCTTTACCTCGCCCAGCTTGGCAAAGTCCACGCCCACTATGATAATGCTGACCAAGGCCGGGAAGGGACTGAGCTTCATCAGGTCGGCCCCGGGGGCAGCCTCCTCGCCCAGGCTGGTGAACCAATAATAGACCTTGCGGTGGGGATCGTGCAGCAGCTTACCAAACTGGGGACTCTTGGTCATGTGCTGGAGGTAATTTTCCGTGTCTATGTCTTTAGGGAGGGCGGCACATGGGCAAAAAACTGGCTGCCCACGAGGTGTTTTTCCACTTGTTGAAAATCGCGGGTGACATACAGGTGCGGGTCGCCGAGAAACGCATACACATACCGATTGCCCACCTGCACTTGGCTAAAAACCGGATCCTTCTTGCCCTAGAGCCAATAATCCTTGGGCGAGGCCAGTGGCAGGTAGGTCACTGACTGCTTGGCCGTGTCAATGGCTAGGCAAAGCCGCTTCTGATCCAGATCGGCCTAGGTCATAAAGGTCCAGTTGCCGTCAGGTAATATGGGCAGCAATAGACGGCCCGGCCCGGTCATCATCGGATTGTTGGGGCTGACAATAGCAGGGAAAGTGGCTTGGCCATCGTTGGTCTTGCCGTAGTTTATCCGCTGCTTCACCCGGCCCGATTGATCCACTAGCGAGATGGCGAGCAGGGAGCTCGAGGCCACGTACACCTGGTCCCAGTCGCGGAGATAAAACCCGCTCACCTGTCCCAAGCCATCGGGGCCTTCCACGGCGAAAGGGATGCGCTTGGCCAATAGCTGGCTGGCCAGTGAAAAGATCAAGATGTGCCCCTGCTGGCCTTTGGCCGGGCTGAGGCAGGCAAGGTGCTCTTGCCCAGCGATCAGTATAGAGCGATAGGAACGGTACATGGTTGGGCGTAGTGCTGTCAATGGCGAGGGTGAGTCGCTGGTCGGTAATGGCCAGCGTGCAGCGATTGGCCAAGGAGTTACTGTTGGTTTCCCCATTCTGACCGGAGCAGCCCTGCCAAGCTAGGGCTAGAATAGCCAGTAAAATCGCCCAAACGGATTGGGCAAAATTATTTTTCCTCATTGTTTAAATTGAGTTACAACTAAATAAACTTAATACCTCCCCACATTTCCAACTATTTGATATTAATTTTTTGTTAAATATCTAATATCCCAGCATTTAAAGGAGGGAAATTAATAAAATTGGGTGGCCACCTTTACAGTAAACAGTCAAAATATGAGTTTTTACGCATCTAATTATTTGTTAAACAATGAATTACATTTTAAACGGTTTTATTAATAAAATTTCAGTCTGATAGAGCATTGTAAATTAAACGCTCGTGCATGGCTGCCCAAGGCCATAACTGGAGCAAGGCGGCCGCCGCCAGCTCCAGCCGGGTGAAGCCAGCACACCCGACCGTTCGACGTTGGTTGGGCCAAGGTGGCCGCCCGCTCCAACTCCGAACAAGCCGCCAACGGCCCAGCACTGGGCCCAACTGGCCATAATCCACCTGAAAAATAGTCACTTATGGAAAAACAAATCGCTTGCGTGCCGGGGTTTGAATTTGGATTGGCCAAAAAAAAATTCCCAAAGGATTTTTTATTCCTAAATGTTTTTATATTAGTGGCTGTAAATGAAACGAATAAGTAGATAGGCTTAAAGTATAAGTTTATCTATCCATTTTAACCACCCAATTTAACGCCCAAATTTTATGAAGAGAGACTCCGTCTTAATAGTACTAACCGTGCTCCTCGCCGTGGCCCTGGTGGCTGGGGGTATATGGATGACGAAAAAAAGCAAGGCAAGGGACGAGGCTGAACTCAAAACACTCAAGTCTGAGCTTGCATTGTTGGAAGATCGGCTGAACTCGGAAATCAGCAACACACAAGATGCCAGTGTGTACTATCCCAATGCCGATTCCATGCGCGTGTCGCTGTCGCAACTCGCGGAAAATGTGCGCAATGACCAACGCATGTTGGCCAACAAGCCTGATGAGGTGATCGCCAAATTGGCGGTTTACAATGGCAACAAAGCCAGCTACGAAACGGCCCTCAATGCCATCACTTCAGAGCGTGACCGGGGCACTGGCACCGTGATCAGCGATCTGAAAGGCCAGTTGGGCAAAGCCAAAGCCGATTTGGAATCTGCCATCAAGAAAAACAAAGCCCTGAACGTCCAATTGAGCAAGGCCATCCGCAGTTTCCGGGGTGCCAAGAAGGAACTGGACGCACTCAAGGCCCAGCAATTGAAGGCGGGCGAGCTCGGCACCGATCTGGACGAGCTGCGCACCCAGCTGAGCGTAGTGATGGAAGAGCGCAACCAGCTCAAAGCATTGGTGGATGAAAAAGACCGTATCATATCTCTGCAAGACTCGCTCATCGCCACTATGCAAGCAAAAACAGTAGCCTCAGTGGCCCGCCGGGTCTATGATTTCAAGGCTACGTACTTGTTCAAGCGCCTCGGCCGGGATTACACCGTGGATTTGAGCAGCGCCGCCGATGAGCACCGCTCCGGCCGGATTGACGAGATCAGCATCACCTTCAGGGCCGGCGAATTCTTGTTTGACGACAACGAAGACAAAATTGCGTACTTGACCATGTTCAAAGACAACCAACCCTACAAGTTTGTCCGGTTGCCGATCCGGGTCGCCAACGACAGGGGATCCCAGGTCCTGGATGTGAAAAAGCCCCGCTTGGAAAGTGGCAGCTACACCATCCGGGTGTTCTACAAAGAAGAACAAGTAATGCCCGACTACAAGTTTATCATCCGGTAAACCTATTTTGGACATTCTCTCTAAAGTCAACCAGTTATAACTCTTTTATAACTGGTTGACTTTAGAGATTTGTTTACCCGGTTTGGCGCGGGAATAATCAGTTCGCCAGCTTTTTGACCAGCAAAACCATTGACCCTATCATTGTTTTAGAAACCATTCATTTACAGGTAGGCTATCGGACTGGCAAAACTCAATTGGCTGTTTTGGAGGAGGTAAACTTGCAGCTATCGGCGGGCAAGTTGACCGCCCTCATCGGTGCCAACGGATCGGGCAAGTCTACACTGATGCGCACCTTGGCCGGTGTGCAGCCCCCATTGAGCGGCCAAGTGCAGGTATTGGCACGGGACATCGCCCAAACCGACCGCCGCGAACTGGCGGGCCGGGTGAGCGTGGTGCTGAGCGGACGGGTACAAGAGGAATACCTGACTGTGGGCGCATTGGTCGCGTTGGGCCGCCACCCGCACACGGGCTGGAGTGGCCACCTAAAGCAGGCTGACCAAGCCAAGATTGCCCAAGCAATGGCCGCCACTGGCACCACTGATTGGCAAGACCGCTACTTTGGCCAACTGAGCGACGGCCAAGCCCAAAAAGTGCTGGTCGCGCGGGCACTGGCCCAGGACACCCCGCTCATGCTGCTCGACGAGCCCACAGCGCACTTGGACATTATGAACCGGGTTGAGATCATGCAATTGCTCCGCCAATTGGCCAGTCAACACCAAAAAAGCATGTTGGTGGCCACTCATGATCTGGACATTGCCCTGCAAACCGCCCACGAAGTATGGGTGATCGATCCGCAAGGGAAAGTACGAACGGGGCTGCCCGAACAGTTGGCCTTGGACGGCGTTATTTCGCAAGCACTCGTCAGTGCCCAAGTGCATTTTGACCGGGCTGATGGCCTGTTCAAACTCAGTGCCCGGCCCAGCGTTCGGCCAGTGGGCTTGGCCGGCGATCCCACCGGGACTTTCTGGACCAAACGGGCCTTGGAAAAAGCTGGGTTCCTGGTTGGGCCAGCCACCGAAGGCGCGGCCCAAGTGCAAGTGGCAGCCACCGAGCAGGGCTACCGCTGGTGGGTGGGCGACCGTACATTCATTGATCTGCAATCATTGCTACTTTTTTTCACCCATGCATAGATACGCCACAAGGCAAATATTATTGGGTCTGATCTGCCAGATAAACCCGACCAAAATACATTGGCGTGCCCATAGCAGGAGTGATTGGTAAACAACGGCAATCAACCCAGTAAATCCGCCAAACTATTTTATGCTGGATAGCTGACTGATTTTGGAATACGTATAATGCTAGTCAGTGATGTTGCGCGAAAGTCTAAAAATCAGTAACGATGATAGAAAATAAAGTAATCGTAATATCCAAAAACCAAGTGGATGACACCTTACCAGGGTTTTACGCTGAAATTGGCTATCCATCTGCAAGCATGGCATCCCGGCGAGATTTTTAAATGGTTTGCGAAAGCCCTACTTTTATAAAATAAAGATCGACAACTCCTTTAATTAGTGCATCATTGTAAACTGACCGGCTTCAGATTTGATTGACCAATCGTTTATTATTGTTTCTACCACCCTCACATTTATGTTATGGATGACCAATCGCCACGCTCCGAATTCCTAGAATTTGTCAAGACGGTGCAACAAAGTATCAAAAAAATGACCACGATGGAAATCAAAACCATTGTGGGGGATTTTGCCCTCGGGGCCGACGAAGAAGTGACCACCCTGGGCGGCGACTACAAGGTCATGGAAAGCCAGTTCAACCTGTTGCTGGGCGATGTGACCGTAAAGATTGATCAGGCGTTGATGGATCCGCTATATGACTGGGTGCGCAATTTTCTCGCACAGAAAGAGCAACAGGGCCACAGCATCATCCAGAACAACATTAACCTCTTGCTGACCCTGATCAACCTCTACCGCCAAACCTTCAAAGAGCAACAAGCCGCTGGCTACATGGGAGGCGGCCCCGTGGTGAACACCCCAATCGGTGGTGGAAATACGCCCAACCTGATCGGCGGCGGCGTCATTGGCACCGTGATCGATGGCATCCCGACGGTGGTGGCCAACCCGCCCGATTTGGTCAGCCCGATCGTGAATATGCCAACCACCGACGCGTCGCCCATTGTCAACATGCCGGTGGAACACTCGCCCGGTGATGGCTATTTGGCCAACAATCCACCGGTGACCGACGTTTTTGGCAACCCCATTGGCACCGTGCCGGGGCAATAGAACCGACCTAGTTGGTCATCAGCAACATTTAATGATTCCCATTAGCCCCTTTTAGAAATGGCGGATTTTATCAAAAATTTGGCTTCCGACCTCCTGCGCTTGGAAGTGAATACCATCATTAAGCAGAACATGACCGCCGAAAAACTCCCTACCAACAAACGGGTGCTCCTGCGGCGACTGGCCCAGGATTATCGGGATACAATGGCCGACTATGGCGTGGCCAAAATGCCCGAAGATGGAGACATCAAGGCCGAGGACTCGGGCCGGGTGTTCCGCTGGCGGTTTGGTGGCGAGTATTCTTTCCAAGAAATTGTTAGTATGGCCAAAGCTGGTGTCAGCAGCTATGAAAATCAGATCAATAATCCCTCTCAATCGGCCGAGCGCCAAGATTTGATCGATAAGCAAAAAATCTTGGTCCGCATCCGCAGCCAAGCCTTCAATGTGGTCGGGATTTTCAAACTGTTGCGCCGCGAACTGGCCCCCGAAACGCTGACCCAAGATGATGGATTTTATGCCAACGAAATCAATTTTTTGGATACCGATCATTTTCTCTATGCCCAGTTCAAGGCCGGCGCCTTGCCCCAGGGCTGTGTGCCCTACCGCTCGCACCGGGAAAGCCTGAAATGGAACAATGATTTGGGTTGGGACGACATCAACGCGGCGGCTGAGCTGCCCCTCACCCCCGACACGCTGTCGATGCTCTACAAAGCGTATGAAATTGGTACTGAACAAATTGTGTTGCAGACCGTCATCCAGATCGAGGGCGATGTCACTTCCTACATCACGCCCACCTACCTCAACTTGCCCGATAAGGCCAAAGAGATTGTGATGGGCGTCCACAACCGTTCCATCGTTACCTCCACCCAGTTTTGGAGTTCCCTCTTCACCACCGTGGTCAATTTGGCCGGCCGCAGTTTCAACCAAATTTTCGGTAAAAAAGAATGAAACGCTTTTTTGCTTGGTTGAGGTATCGGCTTACCCGCTACTTCCGCTTTGTCTATTATCCCTACAGAGCATTTGATTTCGTGCGCAATATGTTGCAGCAAGGCGGCCATTCCATCAATACGCCGTTTGTTTACAGCCAACATACCTTTAGCTTCCGCACGGTGATCCATTTGGACGGGGCAGTGACCAACTTTATTCCCAATGTGATGGGCTACACCGAAGGCCGCGTACGGATCGACACCAGCCAAGATGCCGTTTGGCTGGATGCTTACAAGACCAACCTATACTTGCACACCCAGCAAGTGGAAGGCTTTGTGGAGGCCATCAGAGGAAATGGCGATCTGTTGGGCAGTTCGGTGACCGCCCTCCTCTCCACCCTCAATGTGGTGTCATTGGGCTGGGGACTGTGGCAAACCGACGAAAAGTTTGTGCTCAGCTCGGCCGCCCTGACGCTCTATACCCTGTTCTTGCGAAAATACACCTCGGGCTTATTGATCCAATTTATCTGGGCAATCATGCGGCGCGTAGCACTGGGCCAGCGGGTGCTCGATAAGCTACTGGCCCGAATGCCCAAAAGTGAATAATTGGCACTATTTTTACCGGATTTTTACCAAGAACCACGAGTATCCATCAACCACGGCTTGGAGCGGTTTCCTTGACTTGCCTAAAATTGATTACTCATTCTGGAAAAACCACCTCATTTTTAGCCCTATTATTCTCCATTGAACACCAAAATGGCACAAAACGAACCCGAATGGACCGAGATCATCAGGCCCCAAAACCATTGGTTGGATTTTAAATTCCGGGAACTGTGGCGGTACCGCGACTTAGTGCGCATTTTCGTGTGGCGCGACTTCGTGGCCGCTTACAAACAGACCCTGCTCGGCCCACTCTGGCACGTGATCAACCCGGTGATGAGCGTGATCCTCTACTTCTTTGTGTTCAACAGCGTGGCTGAAATCCCCACCGACGGAGTGCCGCCGTTTCTGTTCCAATTTGGGAGCTACATGTGCTGGACCTATTTTGCCCGCTGCTTTGGGGCAGCCCAGAGCACCTTCCTGGGCAATGCCGGCATTTTCAGCAAAGTGTATTTTCCCCGGCTGGCCGTGCCCATTTCTGGGGCCATTTCTTCGGTGCTCCAACTGGGCATTCTGTTGGCCATTTTCATCGGGCTGTGGATCTACAACCGTTTCAACGGGGCCCCGCTCCCCATTTCTTGGATCGGTATCTTGATTTTCCCCTATCTGTTGCTCGTGATGTCGCTCATTGGGCTGGGCCTTGGCTCGGTAGTGGCGGCACTCACCACCAAATACCGCGATTTGTCCAACTTCTTGGGCTACGCCATGAGCTTGCTCATGTACGCCTCGGCGGTGGTGTTCCCCCTCTCCTACTATCAGGCCCAACTGCCCAAATATGTGCACTTTATCACCTTCAATCCGCTGGTACCGCTAATGGAGGCCTTCCGGTTCTCGCTCTTGGGCACGCCCACCCTTGATTGGAGTGCGGTTGGTTACAGCTCATTCGTCGCGATCTTGTTGTTTTTGGTGGGCACCATCATGTTCAACCGCACCGAACGCACTTTTATCGATACCGTCTAAACACCGTGTGGCGGTTCCCCAAGTTGTTGGGGGGACAATGAACCCGAAACCCTGACCCGCCACCCAAGGAGATAGGCCGTTTGCATTGCCAACTATTTTTTGTAAATTTGGGATAAAACCCGTCGCCCATGGCAACCACCACAGTAAGCGAAACTATTTACACCGTAGAACCGCCCGATGTAAGCCATTTGGTCACCGAGGACGATACGCCAGTGGACAACATATTTTCTGAAAAACAGCAACGGTTGCTAACCGAAACGCTGTACGCGGGCCAATACTTTGGCGGCCGCCCTTTTGTGGCCTCGGCCAATGTGGGCATTTATGACTCCATCCACCGGCCCGCCGTGGTGCCGGATGTATTCCTGAGCATGGACGTGAGCTACCCACCCGATGTATGGGAAAAAATGCACCGCGTCTACATGGTGTGGGTAATGGGCAAGCCGCCCGAAGTGGTCATCGAGATCGTGTCGAACACGGTGGGCAATGAGGCAGGCCGAAAGTTCGACATCTATGCCCGCATGGGAGTCATTTATTATGTGATTTTTGACCCAGCCCGCCACCTCAACCCCAAACCCTTGCGCGTGTTTGAACTGAGGGCCGGCGAATATTACGAAAAAAGCAACACCTTGCTGGACAAAATGGGCTTGGGGCTGGGTTTATGGCTGGGCGGGTACGAAAAAATGGAACAAGAATGGCTGCGCTGGCAAGGCACGGATGGCCAATGGCTGCCCACCGGCCATGAACAAGCGCTACAAGCCCAAGAACGGGCTGCCAAGGTTCAAGAGCAGGTGGAGCTGGCCATCGAGGTGGCTGAACAAGAACGCCAAAAGGCTACACTAGCCCAGCAACGTGCCGATCAGGCCCAGCAACTCGCCGAACTGGAGCGGGAAAAAGCCACCTTGGAACGAGAAAAAGCTACACTGGCCCAGCAACTTGCCGAACTGGAACGGGAAAAAGCCACGCTGGCCCAGCAACTCGCCAAACGCCTGGCCGCCCAATTGCGGGCACTGGGCATTGAGCCGGAACCAGAATGATCCTATGACCCACCCATTGATCGAATATGAAAATTTGGCCAAGGTCAACCAATCCTTTCGTACCGAATTTGAAGCCGCCTTTGCCACAGTACTGGACAGTGGATGGTTCATTTTGGGCAAATCCCTGGCCCAGTTTGAAGATCATTTTGCGGCTTACTGCGGTGTGCCCCATTGCATCGGGGTGGGCTCGGGCCTAGATGCCATCCGCATCGCCTTGGAAGCTTGCCGTTTGCGGCCCGGGGGCGAGGTCATAGTGGCCGGAAATGCTTACATCGCCTGCGCAATGGCCATTTTGCAGGCGGGCCTGATCCCAAAACTGGTCGAGCCAGACCCCCACACCTACAATTTGGATCCCGGGTGCGTAGCCGAAGCCATCAACGGTCAGACAGTGGCCCTCATGGCCGTGCACCTCTACGGCAAAATGTGCGACATGGACCGCCTCAGTGCTTTGGCCACCCAGCACGGCCTATGCCTGATCGAGGATGCCGCCCAAGCCCACGGGGCCAGTTTGCACGGTAGAAAAGCGGGCAGTTGGGGGCACTGCGCCGCTTTCAGTTTCTACCCCACCAAAAATCTCGGGGCCTTGGGCGACGGTGGGGCTATCCTCACTGCCAGCCCCGCCATTGCCGAGCAGGCCCGCATCCTGCGCAACTACGGCTCCGACCGCAAATACCACAACGGCCAACTGGGCTACAACTCCCGGCTGGACGACCTGCAAGCGGCCTTTCTGACCGTCAAACTCCAACACTTGGACGGCATCAACCAGCACAAAAGCCAATTGGCGGCGCTTTATCACCAGCATTTGGGCAACGGCATCGTGAAACCCCAAATAACCCCCGGCTACCGCGATGTGCACCACATTTACGCCGTGCGCCACCCCGAGCGCGACCAGTTGCGCGAGTACCTGCGCCAACACCAGATCCTGACCGAGATCCACTACCCTATCCCGCCCCACCAACAGCCCGGCTTGCTGCAATGGCTGGGCAACGTGCCATTGCCCATCAGCGAGCAGTTGGCCCAGACTGAACTCAGCCTGCCCATTTCGTACAGCCACACCGAAGCCGACGTGCAGCGGGTGGTGGAAGTACTGAACGAATTTTGATTAATTGCTATTCTTTATTGAAAAAGTCTTATTTTTGTGCACCAAATAGGCCGGAAATTGACCCAAAATCAAGCATGGCTTTCCAGCAGTTATCTTCAGGACAGTGGTAGCACGGTGGTTAAGCCGATAAAGTTGTGGTATTTTCAGGTGCAAGTAGTTGATAAGCATTGCTTGGTGTTGTTTTTGTACCTGAACTATGGATTTTAACTAAATTGGATCACCAACCCTAAAAACTGCTTTCTAACCATTACCTATCAACCCAAACGCCCCCTTTACGATGTCCGATGTAGTGCTCAAAGTTGACAACCTCTACAAGCGTTACCGACTGGGCAATGTAGATCGGAATGCTTTCAAAGAAGACCTGATCACCCGGTGGGCCAAGCTGCGGGGGCGGCCCGATCCGTTTGAGAAATACATCACCAGCAACCAGTTAAGCACGGTCAAGAGCAAAGATGAACTGGAAAAAATCGGGGCGCGCTACGTGTGGGCGCTGCAAGACATCAACTTTGAGGTCAAAAGGGGCGAGATCTTGGGGATAATCGGTAAAAATGGGGCCGGCAAATCCACCCTGCTGAAAATCCTGTCCAAAACCACCGCCCCCACCAAGGGCGAAGTGAGGATCAAGGGAAGGATCGCGAGCCTGCTGGAGGTAGGGACCGGGTTTCACGGTGAGCTGACCGGCCGGGAGAACATCTACCTCAATGGCACTATTTTGGGCATGAACCGCCGCGAAATCAAGCGCAAACTGGATGAGATCATCGACTTTGCGGGCGTGGAAGCCTTCTTGGACACCCCGGTAAAACGATACAGCAGCGGGATGTACGTTCGGCTCGCTTTCGCCGTAGCGGCCCACCTGGATCCCGACATTTTAATTGTGGACGAAGTACTGGCCGTGGGCGATGCCGAGTTCCAGAAAAAGTGCATCGGCAAAATGAAGAGCGTCAGCACCGATGAAGGCCGGACGGTGCTGTTTGTGAGTCATAATATGGTTTCAGTCAACACGTTATGTACCACAGGCTTATATCTGCGCAACGGATCTGTCGAACTAGCTGGCTCAATCAAAGGGGTTATCAGTAAATACATGGGATCGGAAAATGCAGTCATCTTGAATCGCTATTGGGAAAATTCAAATTCACCGGGCGATGATGAGGCTGCTTTACGGTCAGCACGTTTAATTGATGCGAATTTTGATACTTTAGAGACAGTCGAAATTTCTCAAAAAATTGGTATTTTATATGAGTACGAGATCTTAAAGCGTGGAAAAGAAAAAATACCCAATATTCATGTCTATAACAGCAAAGGAGAGTGTGTGTTTGTAGTTACCGAAAAGATGGGACGTGGACTGGCAAATGTTGGTAGATACCAATCTCTGGTTTGGATACCGGGTAATTTGCTTAACGACGGCACCTACATTATCGGGTTAGCTCTCTCAACTATATCACCCTTAAAAATTCATTTCTTTGAGCAAGATGCACTCATTTTCAATGTAATAGAAGATATAAACAATCGCAATAGTGAGTATAACCAAGTAATCCCAGGGATAATAAGGCCACAGTTAGAATGGCAAACTATATCAATTTAATCTTTTAAATGCAATGAAGGTAGTCATTTTTGCTGGTGGTTTAGGTACCCGCATTTCCGAAGAAACGGAAACCCGTCCCAAACCGATGGTGGAAATTGGGGGAAAACCCATTCTATGGCACATCATGAAGATATATGAAGCCCAAGGTTTTGATGAATTTATTATCTGTTTGGGTTACAAAGGTGTGATGATCAAGGAATATTTTATGAATTATTACCTCCACAATTCTGACATCACCATCGAGGTAAATAAGAACAAACTGGACGTACACTATTCCAATACCGAGTCGTTTAAAGTCACTTTAGTAGATACTGGATTGGAAACCAAAACTGCTGGTCGGCTCAAAAAGGTGCAGAAGTACATAGGTAATCATGACTTTATGCTCACCTATGGCGACGGAGTTGCCAATATCAATTTGCAAGAACTGCTGCGCTTCCACCACACACACCAAAAGATTGCTACCCTGACGGCCATTCAGCCCGATGCGAGGTTTGGCGGAATGGACTTGACGCACATCGATGAGGTTGCGCACTTCAAGGAGAAACCCAAGGGGGATGATAAGTGGATCAACGGGGGTTTTTTTGTGCTCCGCCCACAAGTGTTCGATTACTTGGATCAGCCCGATATTGACCAGGTGATGTGGGAAAACGAGCCGATCGAGAAGTTGGCGAGCGATGGCCAACTAATGGCCTACAAGCACCAAGGATTTTGGAAATGTATGGACGCATTGCGCGATAAATTAGAATTAGAGCAACTTTGGCAAACCGGGAAAGCGCAGTGGAAAATTTGGGATTAAACCTTTTTGGCAACGTTTATCGCGGCAAGAAAGTATTCATAACTGGGCATACTGGGTTCAAGGGTTCATGGCTGGCCCTGTTCCTTCAGTGGCTGGGCGCAGAAGTGACGGGTTACGCACTTGGGCCGCCCACTGCGCCCGATCACTTCTCCCTCCTGAAACTGACACTGGCCGGGCACCACGTGGCTGATATTAATAAATTTGAGGAATTGCAGGCCGCTCTGGCCGCCGCCGCGCCAGACCTCGTGTTTCACATGGCCGCCCAGTCGCTGGTGAGGGAATCTTACCGGCAACCGCTGCTCACTTATCAGACCAATGTGATGGGCACGCTGCATGTTTATGAAGCCATCAGGCACTTGCCCCAAGTAAAAGCATTGATTACTGTTACCTCGGATAAAGTTTACCAGAACAATGAGTGGTCATGGGCCTACCGCGAGAGTGATCCCTTGGGCGGCTTTGACTTGT
>JBBQXF010000005.1:0-83488 GCA_038209965.1 Cytophagales bacterium
AACGGGTACGCAAATTAACTTAAATTACTGATAATCAAATAATTATAGAAATAAGTAATTTATTTAAAATCAAGCCAATTATTCATAACTAATTTATTTTCAATTAGTTATGAATAATTAGAGCACCTAAACAGTTACAAATAAAGATAGTTCATGGCGGCAAAATATTGCGGTCCATAAATGTGGGACAAAAGTAACGCACTGGTTTCTATCAAAAAAACAGATTGGCATTGTCAATAATTGGACGTAGGCATACGATTCCCAAAAATTGGCAAAACAATATTTTTTACAAAAACCGCCTGCAAAATTCCTTCGATCCATCGCCAACAATGGCTTTGTTGTGTGAACCCATTGAATCAGAAACAACTGTCGGCAAGGCATTAGCCGTTGCCGACAGTTCTGGTGCCTTTGGGAGTGTCTCCCAGACCTGCCAACCAGTGCCGCGCTGGGCTAAGTCGCGGTTTGGCCATTGGCCCCCGATTGCCCTCCGTCCGACTTGGCCGGCCGGAGCGGCAATTGTGCCACCCAAAGCACTTATTCTTCGTAGTAATAGCCAAAAATAATCCCCATTTCATCTTCGCTGGTGAGGCCAAAACTGACGGTGCGGCTGGTGGTGTTGTTCCAAGTAATCTCCGAGGTGAGCCCTTCGTTGGGGTTGAGCACCAGCGGTTCGGGGAAGTTCACTGTTTCGGGGTGTTCCCAATCGGTAGTGGAATAGACCAACTGGCCATTGCGCGGGCCGCCAGCAATGCGGATCACAAACTTCGCCCCCAGCTTATGCATGTGCGAGGTGAGGGCCACGATGCGGGTGCGCTTCTGTACGCGGAACGTGCGGGAAATCGTCGTTTTCTGGTTGGGCGGCAAGGTGATGCTGGTATTTGACCAGTTCAGCGGCCTGACTACGTTGCGCACTTGGGCCCGGGGCACAATATAGAAGTTCATGCTTATCTCGCCAGGGATGGTGCTACTGGTTTTGTTCACGTAATGGGAGTTTATATCCAGCGCGGCATTGGTCGGGAGCAGCAGCGCCGTGCCCTCGGGGAACGTATATTCGGTCTCTTGGGCCTGTGACACCGCATACATCACATGATAGGGCATCGAGAGCACCGCCGCAATATTGAGCTGGCCGCTGGGCAAGCGCAGATCGCGCACCATGTCCAAGCGTGGGATGGAGATGGCGGGCGTATTGTCGGCAAAGGTATAAGCCACCATATGATGGCTGCCCGGGCGCATTTTGATCGCGTAGCGGTTTACATAAACGTCTTCGGTGTTGCCCACGCGCTTATAGACAAAGAATTCCCGCTCAAAATTGCCCGGGACCTCGAACTGGGCCACGTTGAGCTGCAATCCCTGACCGGGGGCCGGGGCGGGCAATGGCTCGAACTTGGTAACGGCAATGAGGGTATCTTCCAGCACCTTGATGTCCACTACTTCGCCCTCGCGGGGAGCACCCGCCTCGATCCAGCGGCGGATGAATTCAATCTGTCCGTTGGTCAGCAGGGGACGGCCCAATGGCATTGGATTGCCGTAATTTTTGCCCCCGTGGTGGCTATTGTCCACTACCAGTTTGTGGTAGAGCAAACTCTCCAGAGCCTTGTATGGCTTGACCCGCAGCAGGCCATCCGTTTTGGCGTTCTGATTGACCGATGCCACATTGATCAGGTTGTCATAAGCCTCGGCCGCCGTCAAGATCAAGCGGTGCTGGTTGAAGCCCGGATCGGTGGCTGCTGCATGGCAACCCGAATTTGCGCAGTTTTGGGCAAAAATATCATTGGCAATAACCTGAAAAGTTTCGGGGGCCACTTCTTTGTTTTGACAAGAGTGGAGCATGAACGAGCCGGCGATCAAGCCACTGCCCGCAAATAATAATGGATAAAAGAAGCGCATGAAAATGAACCAATTAGCGTAAAAGATGAAATGCAGATCAAGGATACAAAAATAGGCCAAAACTTCTGTTTTGTGACTCCGCCAATGGGATGGCTGGTCAGCGCTCTGCCCACACCGCTTGGACAGCCATTTCGCCCCAAGGTTTAAGCATCAATAGAATGCCACGGCCCAAAATTGTTGGCCCCACCTATTTTTGGGCTGGTTGCCAGAACGTGGACAGATCACGCCGCCATTTGTTTGTGATGCCTTTATTTTGGCCACGGTTCAGGGTTGGCAGATGGCGCCGGAATCACAATTTTGGGACCCAACCTCCACCGGCGCGGTAAGCACCAAATAAATAGCCAACGAAGGCTTAGTTTATTGGTAATTTGTCCAGCATGGGGAACTGCCATTTTTTTCCCGTAATTTAGTGGGTTAATATCACGCAATCGACTTGGTCTTTAAAGACCAATTATTGTTTGAAGAGTGGGGTTACGATTCGGGACACGCATCAGCTTAAAATTTTATGAATTTCAAAGACTTTTTGTCGCAGGATTTCGCGGTTGATCTTGGCACTGCCAATACGCTGATCATGCACGAGGGCAATGTCGTGGTTAATGAGCCGTCGATTATCGCCATAGATACCAATACAAACCGAGTGTTGGCCGTGGGCAGGGAAGCCATGCAAATGCACGAAAAAACCCATGAGCACATCAAAACCATCAAGCCGCTCCGCGATGGGGTGATCGCCAACTATCAAGCCGCTGAGCAGATGATTAAGGGCATGTTGCAAAAGGTGATGAAATCCAAGTTCAGCTTTGGTTCCCACCGGTTTGTGATCTGCATCCCTTACTCCACCACCGAAGTAGAAAAGCGGGCCGTCCGCGACTCCGCCCAGGCTGTGGGGGCCAAGGAGGTCTATATGATCCACGAGCCCATTGCGGCCGCGCTGGGCATTGGGCTGGACATCAAGCAGGCTGAAGGATCAATGATCGTTGACATTGGGGGGGGCACCACGGAGATCGTCGTCATTTCTCTTTCTGGCATCGTGTGCAGCCAATCGCTCAAAATTGCGGGCAATGCGTTTGACACCGACATTATTGACTACATGCGCCGCCAGCACAATCTTTTGGTGGGCGAGCGCACCGCCGAAAAGCTCAAAATTCAAGTGGGGGCAGTGATCGAGGATCTGGAAGAGCCACCCATCGATGCTAAGGTATTGGGCCGCGATTTGCTCACGGGCATTCCCAAGGCGGTCATGATCCGGTATTTGGAAATGGCCCAAGTCTTGGACAAATCGATTTCCAAGATCGAGGAAGGCATCTTGAAAACCCTAGAGGAGTGCCCGCCCGAGTTGGCCGCCGACATCTACACCCGGGGCATTTATCTTACCGGCGGGGGTGCTTACTTGCGTGGGCTCGCCAAACGGCTTTCCCGGGTCACCCAGTTGCCGGTGCAGTTGGCCGAAGATCCCCTGCTGTCCGTCATGCGTGGCACGGGAGTTTCCCTCAAAAACCTGAAAGACTACCGCTCGGTCTTGATGACCTGATGGTCAAGTGCCACCATCAAGTGGATCCAGTTGGCTCCCTTGGTCGTGTTCGCGTGCATTGGCCAGTTAGTCATCTTGCTACGATCCAAAGGGACGAACAACGGGCCAGTGGCGTTTTTTGTCGCTGTACATCTCAACTGAAGACAAGTAACTGCCGAACTCGGCCAAAAGCATTTTTTGGCCGAGTTTAGTTTTGTTCCACTGCACGTTCCCTTTTGCCATACACAAATGGCAAAAGGGCTTGCCGCCGTTTTTTGGCCCCGCTCGCGTATTTTTTGCCGCTGCGTGCCCGCTCGATGATCATTAAACTGGCGGCCAAAACAAGGGCGAGCATCACCCCAGCCACGGGCAACAACGAATGCTGGCCAACCCCTTTGGTCAATTTCCACCCCAATCCAGCCACCAATAACACAACTAGGGGAGCGATTACAATAAGCCGATGATAGGTAACGCGAGGAATATTCATCTCAATATTAATTTAATGTTAACAAAAGGTAAACAAATAATGAACGAAATAATTCCCGCAATCGTATTTTTTTGAAAAAAAGCTGCGCCAAACCATTCATTTGACCGCAGTGTTACCGGGCACATCGCTAACCAGAAGCCAACCAGCGCACCGAAAAAGCGGGTTAAAAACCAATAATGCCGCTGGAAGTGATTTGGCAATTAGCCGGATCGAGCTACAATAATTTGGTTTTCAGCTAGGAAGGGAAGCACGGCTGTTTGGGTCTAAAACCAAAAAGGCAGGCCAAGCAACTTGGTCTGCCTTTTTGTCAATTGATACCTGCTATACGGTTACCCAAGCTTGCTGGCGGTTGCTCTCCAGCACGCGCTCGCAGATCACCAGTTCTCGCAGGCCATCGGCGAAGGTGGGATAAGCGGGCGACGCAGGCGGGGCACCCGCTTTAATGGCGGCATAGACCTCCTTGAACATTTGTTTGGAAGTATCGGGGAAACCTTCGTTGTGCCCGCCCGGGAACGACACAATCGCCCGCGCCTCGGGGTACATCAGCGACGGGTCGCGCATCAGCACCTGATTGGCGGTGTCGCGCCGCCCGAGCCAAAGCTCGTTCGGGGTTTCGGAGCACCAGCCAAAGGTCTGCTTGGCCCCGGCAATCTCGAGGCTGAGGCGGTTTTTGCGACCAGCCGACACTTGGCTCACCGTCACATTGCCTTTGTGGCCATTGTCAAAGCGCAACATGACCGAAGCAAAATCCTCGGTGTTGATCGGTACATCAGCGTAGTCTTCGGGGGCCAGCATTTTGCCCGCGTAGGTTTCCACCGGTTTGAGCGGCTTTTTCCGGGTTTTATGGACGGTATTGAAATCGGCCATCACAGCCGAGATCCGCAGCCCGGTGATGTATTCGAGCACGTCGAGCAGGTGCGATCCGATGTCGGCAATTGCCCGCGAATCGCCAGAGATTTCGGGCTCGAGCCGCCAGTTGTAGTCTGTATTGTAGAACAGCCAATCTTGCAAATAGGAACCAATAATAGAGTAAACCTCGCCCAATTCGCCCCTTTCGCGCATGATCCGCATTTGCCGCACCAGTGGATAATAGCGCAGGTTGAAATGCACCGCGTTCACTTTGCCGGTTTGCTTGGCCAGGGCCACCAGTTCCTCGGCTTGGGGAATGCTGACCGCCAGCGGTTTTTCGCACACCACGTGCTTGCCCGCGAGCAGGGCTTTTTTAGCTTGGTCGAAGTGCATATTGTTGGGCGTACAGATATGGACGCACTCCACTTCGGGGTCGCCGATCAGTTCGTCGAATGATCCGTAGCCTTTGGCCAAGCCCAATTGGGCCGCTTTCTCTATCGAAGAGGCTTTATCGAAATGGAGCAGGCCAATTACCTCCACATCGGGGAGGCGGCGCAAGGCTTCTATGTGGGCTGGGCCAATAAAGCATGCCCCGGAAATGGCGGTTTTGATTTTAGACATGGTCGGTCTTAGTTGATTGCCCAATTTTAAGCTTTTGGGAGCAGAGTTGAAAATATTGGGGCAGGTTTTTCTGGGTTTGTTCACCTGCCCATTGCCGGTTCGGTTCAATCAGGCCAGATCTACCGTTTGTTTACCTGCTTTGGCCTATCTTTGCCATTACCTTCGCCCCATCACCATGACCGGAAAAGCCCACGTTTATGGGGACAATGTGGACACCGACCGCATTATTCCCGGAAAGTACACCAAAACTTTGGATGTGAGCCAGTTGGCCGCCCATGTGCTGGAGGATCTTGACCCTGGGTTCCGGCAGCGCGCCCAGCCCGGGGACGTGATCGTGGGCGGGAGCAACTTCGGCTGTGGTTCCTCCCGCGAGCAAGCTCCGGTGGCCATCAAAGCGGCCGGGGTTTCGGTGGTGATTGCGAAATTCTTCGCCCGGATCTTTTACCGAAATGCAATCAATATCGGGCTGCCCCTGCTCGAGATCCCCGACCACCAGATCCAGCCGGGCCATGAACTGCGCATCGATTTGACCAATGGCCGGGTGGAAGATCTCACGGCGGGAGTCAGCTATCAAGCCAGTAAAATGCCGCAGGTGATGATCGACATCTTGCAAGAGGGCGGGCTGGTCAACTACCTGAAAAAGTACGGCGACTATCGTTTATAGGTAAAGAAGTGGCAAATGGCCCAAGAAAATATTTTTTTATTTAAACTTTGCAATAATAATTGAAAAAGCGTTTATTTGTGTTGGCCAATAAAGCATTTGGGCAAATCACTCAAGCCGGGCCAGCAGCAATTCGCATTCCCCCAACTTTTTAACACAAACACGCGGCACATCATGGCATCGGAAGAAAAAGAAAAACTGGAAAAATTAAAAATGCTGGAGCTTACCTTGGCCAAATTGGATAAAACCTACGGCAAGGGCACGGTGATGCGGCTCAACGATGACAAAATCGGGGAAATCCCCCACATTTCCACAGGTTCACTCACCTTGGACATTGCTCTGGGCATTGGTGGCGTGCCGCGTGGCCGCGTTGTGGAGATCTACGGCCCAGAATCTTCGGGCAAAACTACCTTGGCCCTCCACTGCATTGCCGAAACCCAGAAAGGTGGCGGCTTGGCGGCGTTTATCGATGCAGAGCACGCCTTTGACAAAACGTATGCCGGCAAACTGGGGGTGGATTTGGACAACCTGCTGATGTCCCAGCCCGACAATGGCGAGCAAGCCCTAGAAATTGCCGAACAGTTGATCCGTTCCGGGGCGATTGAAATCATCGTGATCGACTCCGTGGCGGCCTTGGTGCCCAAAGCGGAGCTCGAGGGCGAAATGGGGGATAGCAAAGTGGGCCTCCAAGCCCGATTGATGTCCCAAGCCATGCGCAAACTGACCGGGGCCATTAGCAAAACCAGTTGCTGTTGCATATTTATCAACCAATTGCGGGAAAAAATCGGGGTAATGTTCGGTAGCCCCGAAACCACCACTGGGGGCAACGCACTCAAATATTACGCTTCGGTGCGCTTGGACATCCGCCGGATCGGGGCCATCAAAGAAGGAACCGACAATGTGGTGGGCAATCGTACCCGCGTCAAAGTCCAGAAAAATAAGCTCGCGCCACCTTTTCGCCAAGCCGAATTCGATATTATGTACGGCGAGGGCGTTTCCAAGGCGGGTGAAATCGTCGATTTGGCCACCGAGCTAGAAGTGATCAAAAAATCGGGTTCTTGGTATTCTTACAATGGCAACAAACTGGGCCAAGGCCGCGATGCCGTCAAGAACCTGCTCAACGACAATCCTGAACTGTCGGATGAGTTGGAGGCCAAGATCCGGGCAAAATACAAAACCGCCGCTGATACGGGCGAAGCCGTGAAGATCGGCCCGGAAACAGAAGAAGAAAAATAGGGTGTGATCATAACATCTGAACAAAGTCTTCCGTTAGCTGTTACGGAAGACTTATTTTTTTGCCCCAATGAGTTATCGGTGCCTTATATTTGTCATAGTCAAACCATAGCCGTTCCTAAAGCACCTTTTATGTTTGATAATATTGTTAAATTTATTGAAATCAACTTAGAGATAGTCAAGCTTGATGTCAAGGAAACTATCGCCACTTCGATAGTCAATTTGATCAAGCTTCTGGTAGGCGGTTTTTTTGTCACACTTGCCTTGATCTTCGCCAGTATCGCCCTTGCCCTTTTCTTGGGCGGCTGGCTGGCAAGTCAGGCCCTCGGATTTGGGGCCGTTGCGCTGCTCTATTTGGCCGGATTTGGTATTTTTCGGCTTTTTCAAAATAAACTAAAAAATGCTTTCCGGGAGATGGTACAAAAGCAAATTCCCGAAAATACCCAATTACTCAATGAACTTTCTGCTCCCGACCAAGATGAAAGACCAATATCTTGAGCAACGCGATATGCTCATCAAAGAAAAGGAAGAGTTTAAAAAAGCAATCATGGACGACGTGCAGGAAACCAAAAAAGAGTTCACCGACAAGACACAACTCATTCTGGTCGTTGCTGGTCTATTGTTGGTCGGCTACGTTGGGGTGAAAGTGGTAGATGAAGTGTTGGACAACAAAAAGGGGAAAAAACTCAAGAAAGCCATGCAAGAAGAGTTGGGGAATGTCTCTGCGTCCTTCGCACCGGCCAGTTATCATACCCCAGAGCCGGCCGCTAGCGATTTTTCCATCTTGCGCACCCTCAAGGAGCAGGTGGCCCTGATTTTAATTTCGGTGATCAAGGACAAGCTGTATGACTTTATTGATCAGCTCATCCAACGACCAGCCAAAGGCAAAGATGGGGAGTGATTCTCCTCAAAAAATAGTCATTGCCTCATTGCTCAAACCGGTGGACGATCCCCGGATGCACAATAAAATGGCTTGCAGTCTCGCGGCGATGGGCCACCAAGTCCATCTCATCGGCGCGGCCAGTGGACGAGTGGAGCCGGCAGCCTGCCCGGGCCATTGCCCACCGGGGCACATACACTTCCATCCAATGGGAGTTTATGGCCGGGGATTGGGCCAGCGAATGGCTCGCATTGAGGACTATTTGCGCCTTTTGGGCCACCTTCGGCCATCGGTCGTCATCTGCAATACTCCCGAACTGCTCTGGCCCACCATCTTGGCCAAATGGGCCTCGCCCCGACAAACATTCCGCCTAATTTATGATGTTAGGGAAAATTATTTTTTCAACCTGGCCTACCAACAAATATATCCCGGCTGGAAAAAACGGCTGCTCGCTCTCATGGTGCGGGGCGTTGAGGTGCTGAGTTATCCTTGGATCAAGCAACTATTTTTGGCCGAAAGCACTTATTGGGACGAAATGCCCTTCGCCCGGGGCAAAGCGGTGGTGCTGGAAAATAAATTTGCTGGTTCGGTAGCCCCGCCCCGTCCTCACTCCTATCTGCCCGGCCAACAGTTGCGCCTGCTCTACTCAGGAACTATCACCCGGCATTACGGCACGGTGGAGGCCCTGCTTTTCTTCCGGCAATTCAACCGGGCCTATCCCAACAGCTCGCTCCAAGTAATCGGCCACTGCTCCGATCCAGTTTATTGGCTAGAAGTGCGGGCCGCAAGTCGCGGTCAGGCCACAGTCGAGTTGACCATTTCACCGATTCCGGTGCCCCATTCAGCCATTTTATCGGCGATTCAAATGGCGGATCTGGCGCTGCTGGCCTATCTGCCCAATCGGAGCACGGCCAATTGCATCCCTGCCCGGCTGTATGAGTACCTGGCCCACACTCTGCCCATGTTGGTTCCCTCCAATCCATTGTGGGTCAGGCTATTGGCCGAGAACCAAGCTGGCTTCGCGATTGACTATGCCCAAGCCGATCTCGGGCCGTTGCTGGTTCAACTGTTCGCGGCCAAGTTCTATCCATCCGGCCCCCCCGCACTGGCTTTTTGGGGCATGAATGAAAAAGAGATTTTGGCAAAAGCCATTTACCGGGGTTAATTCTCCGTTCCAGCCTAAATTGCGGCCTTATTTCAAGCTGATGGTCAAAAAATTACAAGCGTTTTTTCATTGGGGATACCAACTGACTACCCTTTGGTTTCTGTACGGTTGGGGAAATTGTTGGCGGATTACTTATCAGTTATTGGCTGGGCGGGCAGTTTCGGTCCGTTTGTCGGGCTTTACTTTGGTCTGCAACCGTGAAAATACTGGTTCGGTGATTTACCACCTCCTCCACTCATTGACCAAACTGGAGAAAATGGTGGCAGAAATCCCACTGACCGATTGCAAGCTCATTTTGGATGTGGGGGCCAACTGCGGGCATTTCAGTGCTTACGCCGCCCGGCGTTTCCCCGGGGCAGTGATCCACGCGTTTGAGCCGTCGATCCATTTACACCCCACCATCCAACAAAACACGGGGCGGTGGAATGTCCAGCTGCACGGGGAAGCCTTGTCCGATAAAATTGGCGAAGCCGATTTCTTTATCAGTGGGGTTTCTGAGCAAAGTAATTCATTGCTCAAAGAAAGCGTAGTGCCATTTGCCAATACGTTCAGCACTGTGAAGGTAAAAACGGACACCTTGGATCATTTTGTGGCAGCCAACCACCTGACCCACATTGACGTGATCAAACTGGACTGCCAAGGGGCCGAAGCCTTGATCTTGAAGGGCGGGGAGCAGGCGCTGGCCATTACCAAAGTGCTGCTGGTCGAGGTGACGGTGCTGGATCCCAACCCCGAAGAAGCTTGGCAGCGCCTGCGGGCCCATTTCCCCTATCACAAAATTGTCAATCCCGTGAGCACGGGGGCGGATATTCTGTTCTCCAAAGTTCCGTTGGATTAGCGCCATTCCACCCTATGATGGTTGGCCCATCTCCAACTGATAACGCCCATTTGGCCGCTAACCTCCCCCGTAGTGTTCCAAAAACACTTCCAATCGATCCAAAGCGATGGTGAGTTCATCTATAATGGGCAGGAAAACCAGGCGGAAGTGGTCGGGTTGATTCCAATTGAACCCGGTGCCCTGCACCACCAGCACCCGTTGCTGTTGGAGGAAATCCAAGACAAATTTTTGATCGTCCAGAATATTGAACTTTTTGGTATCGATCTTGGGAAAGAGGTAGAAAGCGCCCTTGGGTTTGACACAACTGATGCCCGGGATGTTGTTGAGCCGTTGCCAGCAGTAGTCGCGCTGCTTGCGTAGCCTGCCATTGGGCAGCACTAGTTCGTTGATGCTTTGGTAGCCACCGAGCGCGGTCTGGATCGCAAATTGGGCGGGCACATTGCTGCACAGGCGCATACTGGCCAACACATTGAGGCCCGAAATATAAGATTGGGCATTCTTTCTGTCCCCGCTCAGGATCATCCAACCCGCCCGGAAACCCGCTGCCCGGTAGTTTTTGGACAGGCCACCGTAAGTGACAAACAAGGTGTCGTCCGAAAATGCGGCGGTAGAAAAATGCGCCGTATCATCGTAGAGGATTTTGTCATAAATCTCATCCGAGAACACGATCAGTTTGTGGCGGACGGCTATTTCGACCAGCCGTTGCAATAGATCGGACGAATACACGGCCCCAGTGGGGTTGTTGGGGTTGATCACCACCAGTCCCCGGGTGCGCGGGGTGATTTTGCTTTCCAGATCGGCCAGATCGGGAAACCATTCCGCCTGCTCGTCGCACACATAATGCACGGGTTTGCCACCAGCCAAGTTGATGGCCGAGGTCCAGAGGGGATAATCGGGCGAGGGGACAAGAATTTCATCCCCGTCGTTGAGCAGGGCCTGCATCGAGAGCAGGATCAAATCGCTCACCCCGTTGCCGATGTAAATATCGTCGATGGTCACGCCCCGGATTGCTTTCAGTTGGGTGTAGTGCATCACGGCTTTGCGGGCCGCGAAAAGCCCCTTGGAATCGGTGTAGCCTTGGGCATTGCGCAGGTTGACGATCACATCGTGGATCACTTCATCGGGCGCTTCGAAGCCGAAAGGGGCCGGGTTGCCGATGTTGAGCCGCATGATTTTATAGCCCAGCATCTCGAGTTCACTGGCTTGCTCATAGACAGGCCCCCTAATTTCGTAGAAGACTTTGTCGAGTTTATTGCTTTTTTGGTAGTTCATGGCCTGGGCCGAAATAATAATGGGTTTACGGAAGCCCGCTCAAATGGGCAGGGATTGTTGCCATGGAAAGTGGCGCTGGCATTAAGTTATCTGGTCAAAACCAGTATAGGGGCGCAGCACTTCGGGAATTTGGATGCCCTCGGGTGTTTGGTTGTTTTCCAGCAAGCTGGCCACAATGCGCGGCAGGGCCAGTGCGCTGCCGTTTAAGGTGTGGAGGAGCTGGGTCTTGCCGTCCTCGCCCTTGAAACGGAGCTTGAGCCGGTTGGCCTGAAAAGTTTCAAAATTGCTCACCGAGCTTACTTCCAGCCAACGTTTTTGGGCCGCCGAGTACACTTCAAAATCGTAGGTAAGGGCCGAGGCAAAGCTCATGTCGCCCCCGCACAAGCGCAGGATGCGGAAGGGCAGGCCCAGCTTGGTGAGCAGGCTCTCCACGTGGGCGCACATCTGGTCGAGCGAGGCATAAGACTTTTCGGGGTGCTGCACCTGCACAATCTCTACTTTGTCAAACTGGTGGAGGCGGTTCAGCCCCCGCACGTGAGCGCCCCAAGAACCCGCTTCGCGGCGGAAGCAGGGAGTAAATCCCGCATTTTTGATTGGTAGATCTTCTTTTTTGAGGATCACGTCACGGTACAAATTGGTGATTGGCACCTCGGCAGTGGGGATGAGGTACAATCCATCTTCGGTGGCAAAATACATTTGCCCCTCTTTGTCGGGGAGTTGGCCGGTGCCAAAGCCCGAAGCTTCATTGACCAAAATGGGGGGCTGAATCTCGGTGTAGCCAGCCGCCAGGGCTTCATCGAGAAAGAAATTGACCAAGGCGCGCTGCAACCGCGCTCCTTTGCCCTTGTAAACCGGAAAACCCGCGCCAGTGATTTTGGTGCCCAGTTCAAAGTCGATAATGTCATATTTTTTGATCAATTCCCAATGCGGCAGGGCGGTTTCGGGCAGTTCGGGCCATTGGCCCACTTGCTTCACCATCTCATTGTCTTCGGCCACCCGGCCCTGGGGCACTAGCTCGCTGGGCACGTTGGGGATGGTGTAGAGCAGTGCAGTTAACTCCCGCTCGGTCGATTTGAGCAGGTCTTCCAGCTCTTTGGCCTTGGTTTTCAGGGCGGAAGTTTCAGCCTTTGCAGTTTCGGCGACGGCTTTCTGGCCGCTCTTCACCAGGGCCCCGATTTCCCCGGCCAAGGTTTTTGCCCGGTTGTTGGTGTTGTCCAGTTCCAATTGGGTGCGCTTGCGTTGATTGTCCAGCGCAATGGCTTGGCCAATGGCGGTTTCAGCCTCGGCGAAGTGCCTTTTTTGTAATCCTTTGATTACTTTTTCGGTATTTTCGCGAATATAAGTGAGTTGGAGCATGGCAGATCCGAAATTCTTTTTTGAAACGAAGGTGGGTGATTGGCCCCAAGATTGAGCTGAGTGATCGGTTTATTGACCTCAGCTCAATTTCGGTCGCTTATCGGGAGAAAATCAGGCATTTTTGACAATATCGCCAAAAGTGATGTCAAAATGAGAAGCATGATAGACACACTTGCCATCTTTGATCAACAGTACTTGTGGTGATTCATGGGCAATCCCATAAGTGGCAGCCAACCGACTGGACAATTCGCGGTGGGCGAGCAAGTCCAAAAAATAGGGCTGTACGTCTTTGGCTTTGGTGGTGTCCCACTGGCGCTCAATCCGGCCCAGGGCCATGCTACTGGTGGAGCAACTGGTGCTGTGCTTGAAAATGAGCACGGGACGGCTGGTCGAAACTTGGTCTATTTCTCCGAGAATGGCTTCTTGGGTAATGGGCTTCCAATTCATGGCTAGTACACGATCAAATTAACTTTATAAAGTTGGATTCGGCCGCAAAAGTACACAAAACCAGTGGCTTTTGGGCATCAATTGGCCTGTGGCCCAAAATGGGCGAGGTTGGGCCACTAAACAAATTTGGGACATTGGCGCAATTATGCCTAAATTTGTCCAAAGCAAACACAACTTATGAAAATAGCAGGGATGAACATCCCAGGATCGAATGGGCTGAAACTACCGAGGTTCAAACGGCTCAGGCTACTCCGTAAAGACCCGTTTGGCAACATGTTGTTTATAAAACGGGCCTTGTTGGGATTGTTGGCCGTGGGCACTTACGCCCGGCTAAACATCTTCAACCGCCTCAAGATTGAAGGATCGGAACATTTGCACGAATTGCCTGATACCAATGTGCTCTTTGTTTCCAATCACCAAACTTATTATGCCGATGTGATTGCCCTTTACCATATTTTTTGCAGTGTAAAATGGGGATTTAAGGATTCAGTTCGCTACCCGGTCTATTTTATGTTGCCCCGGGTCAAGAGTTTTTATGTAGCCGCTGAGGAAACCATGAAAGAAAGCGGTTTTTTGCCCAAACTATTTTCTTACGCAGGCGCGATCACGGTCAAACGTTCATGGCGGGCCAAGGGCCAAGATGTGCAGCGCGGAGCTGACACCCAAGCCCCGGACAAAATCAAGAAGGGCTTGGAACATGGCTGGGTCGTGAATTTTCCGCAAGGTACGACCAAACCCTACGCACCCATCCGCAAGGGGACGGCCCACATGATCAAGCTGTTCCGGCCCATTGTGGTGCCAGTGGTGATCAACGGCTTTCGCCGGGCTTTTGACAAAAAGGGGTTGAAATTCAAAAAACGGGGCACTACACTGTCGGTGAAGTTCAAGAAGCCCTTGATTTTTGATGAAAATATGACGGTGGAGGAGATTCAGGCCCAAATTGCCATCCTGATCGAGCAGGTGCCGCCACCCGGCTGGGAGATGCCCGATGCTTCGCCAGAAGCGTAAGGCCCGAACACTGTGTTCGCTTGCCGCTTTGGCCGATGATTGGTGGCGGTCAAAAAAACTCATGGTTGGCCGGGGTATGACCGGTTGTTCAAATCCTTCGGCTAGTTCCCAAGGCCGCGCTGCATATCCAATTTTTTACCGCCGTTCCACCACTGGGTGGCGGAACGGCGGCAGCAATTAATTCTTTTGGTAGCCCCGGATGATCACCCCTTTAGCTTCAAAAGTGATTTCATCGCTGGGTTTTTTGATAGCGGCCACTTCATCCTTGGTCTTGCCACCATCTTCGGCGTAGTGTTTCAGTTCGGCCACGCTGCGGGTCTCTCTCTTGGCAGTGCCCTCAAACACTACATCCAGGCCGTCGGCCCCCACTTTGGGCACAAAGAAGGCATAGTCCTTGAATTTAACCGTCATTTTCTGGCCATTGCCCAGATCTACGGTCATCCAGCAGCCTTTTTTCACACAAGTTTTGACAATTTTGCCCTTGATTTTCAAGTTGGCCTCTTTCTTTTTCTTCATCAGGGCGGGAATTTCGCTAGCCGCCACCGCGCCATCCTCGGTGATTTTCTCACCATAGAACGTAGCCTCGGCATCTTGGGCAAAGGACTGGGGGCTAAAGCCAAAAGCGGCTGCCAAGCACACCAGCATCACAATAATTTTTTTCATGGGAATTAAGCGTTTTGTTTTGTAGGTCAAATTTATAGCAAAAACCGGGGCTGAGTTTGGTTCTTGCCAAAAATTAACAAGTTGACCACTGTTCTCTTCCACCAGTCCAAGTTTTTTGGGGCCGGCCGGCCAATTGCCGAAAACTTAACGCAATTTTGCGCTTTCTTTTGGGGACTTGGGGCCAGCGCTGAACTTTTGGCGCAATGGCCCACGTTTTTCCAACCGACAAAATGAAAGTGGTAATTAAATTTATTAGAAATCATGAATATTGGCGACCGGGTGCGATTGGTACACTTTAAGCAAGAGGGGATTATCACCAACTTTTTGCCCAGTAATTTGGTGGAAGTAGAGATTGAAGACGGCTTCAAAATGCCGGTGCTGCGCAGCGAATTGGTGACCATTGCCAAAGAAGAAAAAATGGCGTTCAACCCCAAAAAGAGAGTGGAGGAGCGCACCATGCAATCGACAGTAACGGCCGAAAGTGGCTTTTACTTAGCTTTTTTGCCCATCAATGACAAGCAGCTATCGCTTTATTTGATCAATAACACTGACATTGAAGTGCTGTTTACCCTGGGTGAAATCAAGGACAGCAATTATGCCGGCCTGAGCGCAGGGCACTTGGCCAAGCGCAGTATGCAAAAAGTCCACGAAGCCAATTTGGATCGGTTTGACAAATGGCTGCCCCTGCTGGTGCAGGCATTGTACTTCCGATCCGGTTTTGCCAGCCTCAAGGAACCGCTCACGCGTAAGTTGACTTTCGTGGCGGGCTCCTTTTTCAAGAGTAAGCGGCCCGCCCCAGTCCTTGACAAAGAGGCTTATTTGTTTCAGATTGATCAAAAAATCACGGCCATTGATCCAGAAAAGCTCAAAGAAAGCCTGACTGAGCGGTTGGCGCCCGTGCCCGAGTCGCCGAAGATGGTGGTGCTCCCACCCCGCCAAAGGAATTTAGAGGTAGACCTGCACATTGAACACCTGACCGAGCAATCGGCCAGCCTCAACGCCGGCCAGATGCTGGAGCTGCAACTGGCTTTTTTTGAGAAAAAAATTGATGCCGCCATTTTGGCCAACATCGACGAAGTGACGTTTATCCACGGGGTGGGCAACGGTACACTCCGCAACGAGATCCAGAAACGCTTGAGCAAGCATCCCCACGTCCAGTTTTTCCAAGATGCCAAAAAGGAACGCTTCGGTTACGGGGCCACAATGGCCAAATTGAAATAAAAAACCGGGCAGCCAGCATGACACCGACCATCCTTGCCATTGAATCCTCGTGCGACGAAACCTCGGCGGCCGTAATCCGTTCAGGGTGCATATTAAGTAACGTAGTGGCCAATCAGGACGTTCACCTGCGATACGGCGGCGTAGTGCCCGAGCTGGCCTCGCGGGCCCACCAGCAGCACATTGTGCCAGTGGTGGCCCAGGCCCTGCAAGAGGCCGGGGTGGCCAAGGCCGAACTTCAGGCCGTAGCTTTTACCAGGGGGCCGGGACTGCTGGGCTCATTGCTCGTCGGCGCTTCCTTTGCCAAGGCCCTGAGCTTGGGGCTGGGCTTGCCCCTGATCGAGGTTCAGCACATGATGGCCCACGTGTTGGCCCATTTTATTGACGAGCCGCGGCCCAACTTCCCTTTCTTGTGCCTGACCGTGAGCGGGGGGCATACTCAGATCGTGCTGGTGCGCAGTCACTTGGACATGGAAATCATTGGCCAGACCCAAGACGATGCCGTGGGCGAAGCTTTCGATAAAACGGCCAAATTGCTGGGTTTGCCCTATCCGGGTGGCCCACTCATTGACCAATACGCCCAACAAGGCAACCCCACTGCCTTCGCTTTCCCCGAGGTGAGCACGCCGGGCCTCAATTTTTCGTTCAGTGGGCTCAAAACTGCCTTCCTGTATTTTGTGCAGGAACAAGTAAAAAAATCACCTAATTTTGTGCAAGAGAATTTGGCGGACATTTGTGCGAGCATCCAGTATACGCTGGTCAAGGTGCTGCTCAATAAATTGCGCCGGGCCGCCCGGGAGCAGCAGATCCGGGAAATTGCCATTGCGGGTGGGGTTTCGGCCAACAGTGGCTTACGGGCGGCCCTGCACCAAATGGCCGAGCGGGAAGGTTGGCAAGTCTATGTGCCCGCATTTCAATATTGTACCGACAACGCTGCCATGATCGCCATGGCGGCTCACTACAAATTTCTGGCCGGCCAGTTTACTTCCCAAGAAGTCAGCCCGCTGCCCCGAATGGCATTTTGATTTTACTGCTTTTTATTGATGATCATGCAACACAAATTCTTGGTTCTATCGGCCCTCCTCTTTGCCACGGCAATCCTGTACAGTTTCACCCAATCGACCGCCCAAGACGATGAAACCAGTGAACTGGCCCTGTTGATGCGCCAGATGTACACCGACTCCGAACAGATCAAAACGGCGATATTGGAGAAAAAACTGCCCGCCGATTTTCGGGAGAAGTTCAAGGCCATCCATACTGCCATACCCACCGATGCGGGCGTGCGCGACCAGAATTTTGCCCTGTTGAGCGATGCCTTCCTCAAGCAGATGGACAAAGTATATGTGGGCAAAAATCAGGTGGAGAATTTCAATAAAATGGTCAACGGTTGCATTGCTTGCCATTCCACCTATTGCCCGGGCCCGATCAAGCGGATCCAAAAGTTGACTATCCCAAAGAAACGCTAAATTAACCGCCCCTAACTTGGAACGGTTCATCTGGTGATTAAAATTAGTGGTGGAATGGGCCAGCGAGTAATTTGAGGAACAATGTCCCGCAGGGCAAGATCAGCGAATTTGGTGGCCCCAAAACCATTTTGGGCCGGGCCAGAAATGCCCCGAAGTCCTCTATTCCACTAGCGTTTGCGGATTTGTCCCTCGAGATCGTTGATGGCACTATAGATTTTTTCGGCTTCTTTTACAATATCACCGACCACCTTTTGCCCATCAGCTTTGGCACTGTTCAGGGGCTGTTCTTTGCGCTCGGCCAATGTGTCGAGCAAGTTTTTGAGGGCATCCCGGTATTTGTCCAGACGATATGAAAGCCGGTCGCGGGTGTTGTTGCCTTTGTCTGGCGCATACAACATGCCCACTAGTGCTCCCACCGCAATGCCCGAAATAAACCCAACGATGGTGTTAGTTGCTTTTCCCATGATAATTAAACAAAATAGAAGCTTATCAAAAAAACGAAGGGCTGACATTACGCCATCTCCCTTACAAATATAAACGTTTGGCGACCAAAAAAGTGCCCAATGGGCCCGGTTTATTTGTTATCGATCAGGCCCCGGCCACTTTTGCGGATTTTCCCTTCCCCGCTCAACGATTCGGAAATGGAGTTGAGCAGTCCGTTCACAAAGTTATAGCTGCGGGGAGTGCTGTACTCCTTGGACAATTCAATATACTCATTGATGCTCACTTTGACCGGAATACTGGAAAAGTGCAGCATTTCGCTGATAGCCATGCCCAAGATGATCCGATCGACGGCCGTGATCCGGTTTATGTCCCAGTTTTGGGTGCGCTCGCCGATCAGAACCTCGCTTAGCGCGTCCTCTTCCACGGTGTATTGAAAAAGTTGCTCGAAGAACACGCGGTCATCTTCCCAGTTGGCCGACAGCTCGTGCAGGGCCACATTCTCTGCCTCGGCCAGCGCCTTGAGGGTTTTGCCGGCCATGCTGCGCACGATGGTCCGGTCTTCGGTCCAATTGATGTCTTCCTCCTCAAAAAAAGCGGTCAATTCCTCATTGGCAAAAATAAAATTGCGCAAAATGTGGTTGACGATCTCAATGTCTTTTTCATCCGTGCGCTCGGCCAGTTCGCGGTAATCGAGATAGACCTGATCTTTGACCAGCAGTTTGTACCATTGGCGGAGCTGGTCAGGGTCCAAGCGCACATTGCGGCGAATGCTCTCCGATTTGAACAGTTCATGGCGACGAAGCCGATCCACGAGCAGGTTATCGACCAACTTGGCTTCATAGGCCAGCTCGACGCCTTTTTTGCGGCTTTTCTCCTCCATGTCATGGCGGGCCAAATCGCCAAACTCCACCAAAAGTTGGAGCGATTTCAAATAATGGTCAAATATTCCTTCCGCTTCGCGCACCATCCCTTTGCTCAAAAACTGGTAATCTTTTTGAACCTGGACTTTGTAGAAGTTGAGGGCGGCCGCCACCGACCGCATGACCTTGGGGGCAATAGGCTCTTCGCTGATCACGCTACCAGCCTTGTAGCTATTTTTGAACAGCTTGGTGGCCGTTTCGCGTTCGGCGGCCAGCTTGACTGGATCCTGTGGCTCCATCGAGTTGAGGTCGGGCAGAAAATCGCCCGCTATCTGATCAATGGCCAATTGATAGTTGGATTTTTGGCATTGCACGTAAGAATAGAGCGTTTGCATGGCCTTAATGCGAAGTATCCGGCGATTGAGCATGGGGTATTTATTTAGAAAAAGTGGCGCAAAATTAGGCAATCGCCCAACAAGCTAACAACAAACCTTGACGTAAATATTTTTTAATTCCTTCCACCAATCGCAACAAACTGGTTACAAGGCAATTGGGATTGGTTTTTTATTTGCTACACTTGCTGGGCCACAAAATTATTGAAGATTTGTGGGGCAAGCCATTGTTTTTTTGGATTGAAGTACTAGTTTTGCTCCTATAAATCCAAAGGGGGTTTAGCTCAGCTGGCTAGAGCGCTTGCATGGCATGCAAGAGGTCACCGGTTCGACTCCGGTAATCTCCACTTGTGTTTTTCTGATCGCATTGGTGTTTTAATATTATTAACTTTATTCGTAATTGAAAAAAGGCGTCCCAAATTCATGGGGACGCCCTTTTTATTGATCCATTTTCTCCTCGTTAAGCTTTTTTCATAAACGATCGTGCCAATACAATGACTCCAATCACGACCATGGGAATGCTTAGGTTTTGGCCTTGGTTCAGCGGCAGATCATTCTCGAACGCCACTTGGTTTTCTTTCAAAAACTCGTAAAAAAAGCGCAGGGTGAACAAAATGACGACAAACAAGCCGAAAATTTGTCCTTCGGGCGTGGCAGCTTTTCGCTTGGACCACAACCAGTAAAGCAGCAAGAACAAGAAAAGGCAAGAGATGGCTTCATACAACTGGGCCGGGTGGCGCGGGATGCCATACACCCTGAACTCGCTGAGATTGGGGATGTTAAATTGCACTGGGCCAAAGCTCCGCAAATGTTCCTTTACTTCGCCCCGGGCCAAAATGCCGTTCATGGCCGAATAGAGAAAAGAATAGTTTTGGTTGTTCTTGGCGGTGGAATTGTCAAATTCAAGTTTGATGTCCAAGGGGACATACGTGATCCCGTCCACAATGGTGTCATTGCCCACGCTGCGCTGCACGTCCATCCCTTTAAAACCACTGATGGAACCCGCCTGTTCGCGGCTTTGCAAGTCTTGCTCCAGCCAATTGGTGAAAATGACGGCCGTGGGCGCATTGGAGGGCTTGCCGATGATTTCGCCGTTGACGAAATTGCCCAGGCGGATCATGCAGCCACCCAAGGCTACCACGATCACGATCCGATCCAACACCCAAAGGTAGGTTTGCCCTGAGGCCCGCCGCGAACGCGAATAGAGCCAAATGCCAAACAAAATCCCCACCGTGGCCCCGTGGCTGGCCAGTCCGCCTTCCCAAACTTTGAGGATCTCAATCGGATTGGCCAAATAGTAATCGGGCTGGTAGAACAAGCAATGGCCCAAGCGGGCCCCGATCACGGTGGAGGCAATCATATAGAGCATCATAGCGTCCAGGTCCGCCTCGGGCTTGCGCTCGGCCCGGAAAATGCGCGACATGATGATCTGGCCAAAAAAGAAGCCCGAGGCAAACAACAGGCCATACCAGCGCGGGGTAAGCCCACCAATGGAGAACCCGATTTCGGGGCTGGCATTCCAGATGAGAAAAGCAAGTTCGTTCATGAAGCAAATATAGAGTGTTTGGCCGTTTTGGGAAATAGGATTGGTTGGTTGGGCACAGATAACCGCAAAAATCCAGTTTGGGGCCCGGCTTTCCATTGTGCCCAGAATCGCCTACCTTCGCGGTTTCTCAACAACCAGGGCTATTGTGGCTAATCCAACCAAACATTCAGAGGAGCGCATCGAGGTGTTTGGTGCCCGCGAGCACAACCTCAAAAACATTGATGTCAGCTTCCCGCGCAACCAACTCATTGTGGTCACTGGCATTAGCGGCAGCGGCAAATCTTCGCTCGCCTTCGACACCATTTACGCCGAGGGGCAGCGCCGCTACATGGAGAGTTTTTCGGCCTATGCCCGGGGATTTATCGGGAGCATGGAACGGCCCGACGTGGACAAGATCAACGGCCTGAGCCCGGTCATTTCCATCGAACAAAAAACCACCGGGCGCAACCCCCGCTCCACAGTGGGCACCACGACCGAGATTTATGACTTCCTCCGCCTGCTGTACGCCCGGGCGGGTGAGGCCTACTCCTACGTAACGGGCCTGAAAATGGTGCGCCAAAGCGAGGATCAAATCATTGATTTCTTGTTTAGCGAATTTAATGAACAAAAAATGACCATTTTGGCCCCCATTGTCAAGGGCCGCAAAGGACACTACCGCGAGTTGTTCGTCCAGATTGCCAAAATGGGCTACAATAAAGTACGCGTTGATGGCGAGGTGATGGAAATCTCCCCCAAAATGCAGTTGGATCGCTACGCCATTCACGACATTGAGGTGGTCATTGACCGGGTCATTGTGCGGGAGGTGGATCGCTACCGCATCACCCAATCCCTCAAAACTGCCCTCAAAGAAGGCAAGGGCATTATGATGACCTTGGACGATAAGGGCCAAGTGCGCCATTTTTCCAAGTTCTTGATGGATCCCATATCGGGCATTGCCTACGACGAGCCGGCCCCCAATATGTTTTCGTTCAACTCGCCCTACGGAGCTTGCAATCATTGCAACGGGCTGGGCGTGATCGAGGAGTTCACCAGCACCTCGATCGTGCCCGACGATTCGCTCAGCATTAGCGCCGGGGCCATTGCCCCACTGGGCGAATACCGCGACATTTGGGTGTTCAAACAGTTGGAGAGCATCCTCAAAAAGTACAAAGTGGGGCTTAGCACTCCGTTCAACAAGATTCCGCCCGAAGCGGTGGAGGTGATCCTCAATGGCAGTCAAGAAGAAGTAGCCGTCAAATCGGTCAAATATCCCGGTCAAGATTGGAACACCAGGTTTGAGGGCATTGTCACCTTTTTGAAAAAACAGTTGGAAGCGGGCGGCGATGTGGAATGGATCAAGGAATTTATGGATTCCAAGACTTGCCCAACCTGCCACGGGGCCCGCCTCAAGATCCAATCGCTCCATTTCAAGATTGGGGAAAAAAACATTTCCCAACTTGCTCAAATGGACGTGCGCGAATTGCAAACTTGGTTTGCCCAACTGCCACCCAAATTGTCGGAAAGACAAGCGGCCATTGCCACCGAAGTACTCAAAGAAATCAACAAACGGGTCGGTTTTTTGCTGGGGGTGGGCCTCGATTACCTCACCCTGGATCGCACCATGCGCACGCTATCGGGCGGGGAAAGCCAGCGTATCCGGCTGGCCACCCAAATCGGCACCCAGCTCGTGGGAGTGCTCTATATCTTGGACGAACCCAGCATTGGCCTCCACCAGCGCGATAACCAGAAGCTCATCGGTGCGCTAAAAGACCTGCGCGACTTGGGCAACTCAGTCATGGTAGTGGAGCACGACAAGGACATGATGCTCGAGTCGGACTACTTGGTCGACATTGGGCCGGGGGCGGGCCGCCACGGCGGGCGAGTAGTGGCCGCAGGCACGGTCGCCGAGTTTATGCGCGTGCCCAGCCTCACTGCCGATTACCTGAGCGGGCGGTTCCAAATCGCAGTGCCTGCCCAGCGGCGGGCGGGCACTGGCAAGTTCCTCCAACTGCTGGGGGCCACGGGCAACAACCTCAAAAACGTGGATCTGAACTTGCCACTGGGCAAAATGATTTCTATCACCGGGGTATCGGGCAGTGGCAAGTCATCGCTGATCCACGATACGCTTTACCCGATCCTAAACCGCTATTTCTTCCGGGCCAAAAAAGACCCCTTGGCCCACCGCGAGATCCGAGGGCTGGAACTAATCGATAAAGTGATCGAGATCGACCAAACACCGATTGGCCGCACTCCGCGATCCAACCCGGCCACCTACACCGGCATGTTTACCGACATCCGGGCGATCTTCAGCGATCTGCCCGAATCCAAGATCCGGGGCTACAAACCGGGCCGTTTTTCGTTCAACGTGAAAGGGGGCCGCTGTGAGACGTGCGAAGGGGCGGGCAAGAAAACCATCGCGATGGATTTTTTGCCCGATGTGCTGGTGGATTGCGAAACATGCAAGGGCAAACGCTATAACCGTGAAACGCTGGAAGTCCGTTTCAAGGGGAAGTCCATTGCTGATGTGCTGGACATGACGGTGGAGCAATCGGTCGGTTTTTTTGAGTTCATGCCGCGCATCTTGCGCAAAGTGGAGGCCCTCAACGACGTCGGCCTGGGCTACATCACCCTCGGCCAGCACGCCACCACCCTCTCGGGCGGGGAGGCGCAGCGCGTAAAACTGGCCACTGAACTTTCCAAAAAAGACACGGGCAACACGCTCTACATCCTCGATGAACCCACCACCGGGCTGCATTTTCAAGACATCAAGCTCCTGCTGGATGTGTTGAACAAATTGACCGACAAGGGCAATACCGTGCTGATCATTGAGCACAATATGGACATGATCAAGGTGGCCGATCACGTGATCGACGTTGGGCCCGAAGGCGGCGACAAAGGGGGCATGATCGTGTGCGAGGGCACGCCCGAACAAGTGGCGGCCCATGCGACCAGCCATACCGGGCATTTTCTCAAGCTGGAATTGGCGGCCAACCACTGAGGTCTTCTTTTGGTCGACAATGGGCCAGAAATCGGTCCCGGCATTTGAACCAGCGCGCAATTGGTTTGCCAAATATCATTGCGGGCCACCATTGCGCTGCGGCTATTCCCAGCGGATGGGGCGCAAGTGGGTAATGTTGCGCATAAACACCGAAATGCCATTGACCTGTTTGTCCACATTGATCAAGGGCGAAAAATTGGTTTCGTAATAATTGTCGGAGTGATCCAGCCCTTTGTAATTCTCCACCGTGGTGAACGATTCGCCGTTCAATGCCCGGAGGTACTCCCTTCGGCGCCTCTCATGGATGTGAGCTGGCACAAAGTCAAACACATTTTGCCCAACCCGGACATCTTTGCCACTGTCGCGCTTAAACTGCCGTTTCAGGGCTTCGTTGATCACTACCAAGTTAAATTGCTCGTCCAAGGAAAATACCGAGGTGTCGGTTTGGTTGAGAATTAGGTTGAGATTTTCCTCTTTTTCGCGCAGTTCGCTTTGCACCCGGTGCATTTCTTCTTGGGTGGCCAATAATTCTTCCACATTTTGGCGCATTTCCTCTTCTTGTGCACGCAACTGCTCACTGGCCAACTGGCTCTCTTCAAATAAGCCGCGCATTGTTGCATTGCTTTTCACAGCCGCCAGCGTAACGGCAATCCGATCCGAAAGACTCTCTACAAAAGCGATCTGGTGATCGGCAAATCGCTCAAAACCAGCAATTTCCAAGACGCCATATACTTTTTGGTCGGTTTTCAGGGGCACAATCAGCAAACAGCCGGGCGTGGTTTCGCCCAGTCCCGAGGTGATTTCGGTATATCCGTTGGGCAAATTGGTATAAAAAGCCGTGCTGCCTTCCCAAGCCGCTTGGCCGAGCAGCCCATTGCCCATGGGTACTTCTTTTTGTAGGTATTTTCGCTTGTCGTACGCGTAGGCACTGGTCAGGGCAAGCACCTGTCGGCCATTTTTTTCGTGGACAACAAACAAACTTCCCTGATTGGCACCAATGTATTTGACCAAGTTGGCAATGATCTGGTAAGCCATTTCTTCTTGGTTTTGGACGTTGGCCCGCAGGATATCGGCAAACTTGGCAATTCCGGTGCTGGTCCATTGACTTATTTTGTCCACTTCGTCGGCTTTCTTCAGATCTTCGCGCATGGAGCGCAATGCCTGCCCGAGCACATCCTGCTGGCCACGGACTTTGAGGTCTTGGTCAAAGTTGCCCTTGCCCACTTCCTTGGCAAAGGCGGAGGTGTCCGTGAGATAATCGGCCACTTGGTTGATCCCGGCCATAATGTTCCCCAATTCATCCTTTTGCTTACGGTCGGCCAGTGCCGCCGCCGGATTGCCCGAGGCCAACTGCTGCACTGCTTTGGAGATACTGGGCAGGGCAGAAAAGATTTGACGATCAAAAAACCAATAACCCGCCGACACCACAGCCAAATTCAGGATGCTCAAAGCCAACAGCCACCCAAACAAGCGCGTTTGCTTGGCCGCGCGAAATTGATCGAGGTCAAAGGTGACATCTTGGGCCAAACTGGCGACCCGGGGAATCCCTTGGTTGATAAAGTTGAGGTTTGATCGGATCTGGAGCCGAATATCGTCAGTCTGGTTGACCTGCAACGGGCCGCCATTGGCCGAATCTTGGTAGGTTTTGCGTTTGGCCGATTCGCTCAAATTGGTGGCCAAGGCCTCCGCACCCACTTTGATTTCGTGCCAAAGGACTTCAATTTCGGACAATTTAAACTGCAATTCGGGGGGGCAGGGTGTCACGTTCACCGCATTTTCATTGCTTGCCCGGTAGGTTCCGCCCCGCTTCAAGAGCGCGAGCCGATCATCTACCTGCCTGATTTCTTCGGCCAGCGCCAAGGTTTGCGCGTCTTTGGCATCCTCGGCCAAATAGCGCAGCAAAAAACCAGTTTTGTAGAGGGAGGAATAATTTTCTTGGCTGATCCGCCGGAGGAGAGCATCACCGCCCGAAAAGTACTTGGCCAGCAGGCTACCGATGATCAAACCGTTGCTCACCACCAACAAGGCAACAAGCATAAAGTAAAGCAGGATTTTAGCCCTTAGGTTTAGTTGCGCAAACATGGGTCAAAAATGAAGTAAGCTTACTGCAAGGTATTGGCTTTTTCTCAAAATAGAACTAACATTACAACAGATTGGCTTTTCAGCGAGATTATTGCACGGCAAGTGACAAGCTTGGCTGCAATAATTGTGCTCCGCGCATTATTCTAACCAACATTGATCAACGAACGGCAAATGTTATACCACAAGATTTTTTCGCATGAATCTTCGCAGGAATGGGTAGTACTCATCCATGGCGCGGGTGGTAGTTCTTCGATCTGGTTCAAGCAGTTGCGCGAGTACATTGCCCATTTTAATGTGCTCTTGTTGGACCTGCGCGGGCATGGCAAGTCCAAGGACGTGTTCACCAACCGGCAGTACTCGTTTCAGGATGTGAGCCGCGATGTGATCGAGCTGATGCAGCACCTGGAAATCCGCCAAGCCCATTTTGTGGGGGTCTCACTGGGCACCCTCATTATCCGGACCATTGCCGAGCTGGACATTGGCAAAGTGAAATCCATGATCTTGGGCGGGGCCATTACCCGGCTCGATATCAAGTCGCGGTTTCTGGTGTGGCTGGCCGACATGGCCAATCCCATCATCCCATTTATCTGGATCTATAAAATCTGTGCCTATATCTTGATGCCCCGCCGCCGGAACACCGAATCCCGCACGATGTTCATCGAAGAAGCCAAAAAACTCCGCCAAACGGAATTCTTGCGCTGGTTCACCTTGACGGCCAGCCTCAACCCACTGCTAAAATATTTTCAGGAAAAAGATTTGCCCATCCCCACCCTATATTTGATGGGCGACGAAGATTATATGTTTTTGCCCCAAGTGCGCAACTTGGTCAAATTGCACAAATATTCCGTCTTGGAAGTGATCGATAACTGCGGCCACGTGTGCAACGTGGAGCAGCCCGATATTTTCAATCAGTTGTCAGTAAATTTTATCAAGTCCAAATCTGGTTGAGCCAGCGGGGCCGCCCCGAGCCGTCGTTTGTGTCTCACAAACGACGCCCCCGCCGGACGAAAGCCGCAGACTTTCGCTTATTTTTCGTGCGAAGTCACCGACTTCGCCCAGCAGTGGTGTACCATCGTCTTCAGGCGATGAAAGCCGCAGACTTTCGTTTATTTTTCGTGTGAAGTCACCGACTTCGCCCAGCAGTGGTGTACCATCGTCTTCAGGCGATGAAAGCCACAGACTTTCGCTTACTTTCCGTGCGAAGCCACCGACTTCGCCCAGCGAGGGCAGCGGTGTACCATCGTCTTCAGGCGATGGAAGCCGCGGACTTTCGCTTATTTTTCGTGCGAAGTCACCGACTTCGCACAGCGGTGAGATTTTTCAAAAAGTTTACTGTTTTATCCTTTAATTCCCAAAATTTCTCTATTTTTAGCAACATTTGCTTATATACTTTTAACGCATGGATTCACTCAAAAAGCAACTACTAGATTTATTAGATGAAAATGACATTCCTGAACTATTTGAGGAATTAAAAAAGTTGAAACTTAACGATCATACCTATAAAAACTTGCAAGAGGAGTTTATTCACGGGGCCAAATATGATTTTGCCAAGCGAATCAAGACACATATCAACTACAAATTTGATGAATTAGTGGAAAAGGAAGAAGCGTCTTTTGGCAAGGCAAATAACATAGAAGCTTTGCAAGTTCACATCGCTCAGTTTGCACCCTATCAAGGCCAAAGCATCGGGACAGCAAAAGAAAAACTCCAAAACCTATTACACCAGCAAAAACTGCAAAAAAGTTGGGAAAATGCCCAAAAGCAAGATCAAATAGAGGGTTATCAGTATTTCATTGCCAACTTTGAACCCGAAACAGCTTTGGTAACACAAGCAAAGCAAAAAATCGCTCGCTTGGAAGAAGAAGCACTTTGGCAGAAAAGCACCAAAAGTATCGAGCAACTTTTGGACAAGTACACACATACCTACCCGCAAGGCGTGTACGTGGCGCAGGCACAGGCAATAGCCAAACAACTAAATCTGGCATACCAAGCTGAAAATGAGCCCAAAGCAATCGCCCAAAATCCATTTATCATTCCCCTCTCTAACAAAATCAGCATAGCAATGATCCCCGTCGAGGGCGGCACCTTCGGGATGGGTTACAAGACACGCCGAGATGGAGAGGATGATGGCTATTTAAAAGACGCAA
Organism: Cytophagales bacterium; assembly: GCA_038209965.1. Taxonomy (GTDB): domain Bacteria; phylum Bacteroidota; class Bacteroidia; order Cytophagales; family Thermoflexibacteraceae; genus JALONO01. The sequence continues at coordinate 28,007 of JBBQXF010000005.1, forward strand.
AGCCTTTCCACTTGGTTACCTTGGACAGCTTCTACATGGGCAAGTTCACCGTCACGCAGGAGCAATACTTTGCCGTCATGGACAAAGACAGCGGTAGTTATTTCAAAGGCGACAGACTACCCGTGGAAATGATCTCTTGGGACGAAACGCAGGAATTTATCAATAAGTTAAATGCCAAAACGGGCAAGACCTTCCGCCTGCCCACTGAAGCTGAGTGGGAGTTTGCAGCAAGGGGTGGCCAGCAAAGCAGGAGATTCATGTACGCAGGCAGCAACAACTTGGACGAGGTAGCGTGGTATGACGATGAAAATTCGGGAAGTACCACCCACGAAGTCGGCTCAAAAGACCCCAACGAATTGGGCGTCTATGACCTCAGCGGCAATGTGTGGGAGTGGTGCGAGGACTATTATGATGCAGAGTTTTACGAAAAAAGCGCGGGCGCGAAAAACCCGGTGAACAAAATCAAATCGGGCGATTGCGTGACTCGTGGCGGTGGCTGGCGCAACCTTTCGGCGAGTTGTCGTGCCGCGTTTCGTGCCTGCGGCTCACCTACGTCTTGGGATGACGATTTGGGCTTCCGCCTCGTTTTGTCCTTGTAGTTTGGTGGTTTTGCCGTTGTCACCTAAACAACCCGGATGAAAGCCGCAGACTTTCGCTTACTTTCCGTGCGAAGCCGCAGACTTCGCCCAGCGGGGGCAGCGGTGTGTACCATCGTCTTCAGGCGATGAAAGCCGCAGACTTTCGCTTATTTTTCGTGCGAAGCCGCAGACTTCACCCAGCGGGGCAGCGGTGTACCATCGTCTTCAGGCGATGCAAGCCGCAGACTTTCGCTTATTTTTCGTGCGAAGCCGCAGACTTCACCCAGCGGGGCAGCGGTGTACCATCGTCTTCAGGCGATGAAAGTCGCAGACTTTCGCTTATTTTTCGTGCGAAGCCGCAGACTTTCGCCCAACGGGGCAGCGGTGTACCATCGTCTTTAGGCGATGAAAGTCGCAGACTTTCGTTTATTTTTCGTGCGAAGCCACCGACTTCGCACAGCAGTGGTGTACCATCGTCTTCAGGCGATGAAAGCCGCAGACTTCGCCAAACGGGCACCCCAAGCCGTTGTTTGGCGTCGCACAAATAACACGTCTGTCCTTGCCCGAATTTATGGGAACGAAGCCAATTTATTGCCCACACAACGAAATCGTAATTGTTGAGGTTGAAAATATCATTTTAATTTAACATCAACGTAAGATATTATGCCTACCTTCGCAAGCTTTTTTAAATACAGACCACAATACATGGAAAATAAAATAAAAATATCAGTGCTAATGGCAGTTTATAATACCGACTTTGTGTTGGTAAAAAGAGCGATAGATTCTGTACTAAACCAAGACTTTCAGGATTTTGAGCTCCTTGTGATTGATGATGGCAGTAATAATGATCCGCGTAATCAGTTGCTTTGCTACGTAAAAAAGCATGAACACAAAATTACCTATCTTCGCCACCAAAACTGCGGACAATCCGAATCCATCAATCGTGGTATCCTAAACAGCAAAGGTGAACACATTACGATTCTTGACGCTGACGACGAGTATGAGCCTAATCACTTGCGGTTATGTTTGCGAGAAATGAAATACAATGATTTGATAGCCTCCACGACCAGAACCATTGTGGATAACGAGGAAGATTATTATGTACCAGACAAGTATGACCCCAGCCAAATGATTCACGTAGATGAGTGCATACTATTTGCCACACTTTTTGGAAAAAAAGAGGTTTTTACAAATTTGAAATTTAAAGACGTTTATGCCGCTGATTCTCATTTTTATGAAGCTGCCACGCAAAGATACATTGTCAAAAAAGTAAATTTGAGAACTTACAAATACTATCGCAATATTCCCAATAGTATTTGTGCAAAAATGAAGCGAGAATATTTGACTACTTCTATTTAGCCACTGCGACATGTTTTCTTTTCCTATTTCCCAACACGTCGTGATGGCTTGCCTCATCACAGGCGTTTATGATGTAAATCGCAGTGAAACTTTGCCCAATGACGATTATGCGCTCATCAAAAATTGGGCTGAATCTCTCGCAAATTTACGTATACAAGGCATTGTTTTTCACAATAATTTTACGGAAACAACTTGTGAAAAATACGAAAGCCAATTTCTTCGTTTCATAAAAATCAATCATTCTCCGCAGTTCAATCCCAATGTGTACCGCTATTTTGTCTATCGAGATTTTTTGCAAACTTACGCCCAAGAAATAAAAAGTGTATTTATTACCGATATTTCAGACGTGGTAGCTGTTCAAAATCCCTTCATCCAGCCACTTTTTGGGGCAAACCTCAACGCTATTTTTTGTGGGGACGAGCCGAAGAGCCTCTCTGACGAATGGATGAAGGCACACGCCACGCACCTGCGCAGCAAGATCGCTGGGTATGAATCTTACGAAGAAAAGTTCAAGAATGACGCCCTGCTAAATTGCGGCATTATTGGCGGTAACCTGCCTGTCATGCAAGGCTTGATCGAGAAACTCTGCCTCGTTCACGAGCGATACAACTACGACAACCAAACCGCTTACACAGGCGATATGGGAGCTTTTAATTATCTGGTGCGTACCCAATTCAATGCACATTGTCTGCATGGCCCACCCATCAACACCGAATTCAAGGCATACCAATCTGATAGAACGGACTGCTGGTTTAGGCACAAATGAGCGGCTGGATTAGAAAAATTTATTTCAATGAAACGACAAAAAAGAGGTTTTCCGCTACTAATCCCAATCCGCCGGCGTGAGTCAATCTTTTCATCTTCCTGACCTCGCTGATAAAGGTGTCTTCTCCTGCCGTTGCTGGCGCCGCACAAACAACAACCCCGCTCGCCAAAAGTCGCAGACTTCGCACAGCGAGGTACCATCGTCTTTAGGCGATGAAAGTCGCAGACTTTCGCACAGCAGGGCAGCGGTGTACCATCGTCTTCAGGCGATGAAAGCCGCAGACCTCGCCCAACGGTATTTTCGCAAAGATTGCCTACCTTTCCCCTCCAAATTGTTCAACTATGAAAATCATTTACGTTGGCTTGCTTTTACTCGCATTAGCCACTACAGCCCAAGCCCAGCCCCGCCGGGGCCAGGCCCCACTTCCGGTTCCGGGCTATGACACCGCCCTGTACAGCAAACTTGTTTGGCGCAACATTGGGCCGTTCCGGGGCGGGCGCTCGGTGACGGCCAGCGGCGTGCCGGGCCAGCCCCTTACCTATTTTATGGGCAGCACGGGCGGCGGCCTGTGGAAAACCACCGATGGCGGCATCGGTTGGAAAAACATTTCTGATGGATATTTCAAAACCGGCTCGGTGGGCGCGGTGGCCGTGGCCGAGAGCGATCCCAACGTGGTGTACGTGGGCATGGGCGAGCACCCGGTGCGCGGGGTGATGACCAGCCAAGGCGACGGGGTGTACAAAAGCACCGACGGCGGTAAAACTTGGATCCACCTGACCCACCCCGAGCTGGACAAAACGAGGCACATCAGCCGGATCCAGATCCACCCGCAAAACCCCGAAGTGGTGTATGTGGCCGCCCAAGGCGCATTGCACGGGCCCAACAAGGAGCGGGGCGTGTATAAATCCACCGACGGTGGCGGCACTTGGCGCAAAGTGCTATTCACCGACGACAACACGGGCGCGGTCGAGCTGAGCCTGGATCCCCGCAACCCGCGCATCCTCTACGCGGCCATGTGGGAACACCGCCGCCTGCCCTGGTTGGTGAGCAGTGGCGGCCCGGGCTGTGCCATTTTCAAAAGTACCGATGGCGGCGAATCGTGGCGTAAATTGACCAAGGGCCTGCCCGATAAGATGGGCAAAACTGCCGTGGCCGTGAGCCGGGCCAACCCCGAGCGCGTCTATGCCAACATTGAGGCCGAGGGCGAAAAGGGCGGCGTTTACCGCTCCGACGATGGGGGCGAAACCTGGACCCAGACCTGCAAAGACCGCGTCACCATTGCCCGGGCTTGGTATTACATTGAGATTTTTCCCGATCCACAAGATCCCGAGACGGTGTACGTGCTCAACGCCCCGATGCTCAAGTCCATTGATGGGGGGCGCAGTTTCACCCCGGTGGCCGCGCCCCACAGCGACACCCACGACCTGTGGATCAACCCTCGCGACCCGCAAAACTTTATCTTGGCCCATGACGGCGGGGCCACCATCAGCTTCAACGGGGGCAAAAGTTGGAGCAGTCAAGAAAACCAGCCCACTTCGCAGTTCTACCGCGTGCAGACCGACAACCAATTTCCCTACAAAGTCTATGGCGGTCAACAGGACAATACCTCGGTGGTGACCACCAGCCGCACCGACGGCCCCGGCATCGGCTGGAAAGATTGGACTCCTTCGGCCGGGGGCGAGAGCAGCACGTTGGCCATTGATCAAGAAAACCCCGAGATTATCTATGGTACTAGTTACCAAGGTATTATCTCCATCTTGGACACCCGCACGGGCGAGGAGCGCAGCATCATGGCCTATCCATTTTTGGGGCTGGGCAGTGAACCCCAGCACCAGAAATACCGCTTCAACTGGAATGCGCCCCTGTTGGCTTCGCAACACAACAAAAAAGCCTTGTACCACGGCGGCAATAAGGTGTTCAAAACCGAGAACAAAGGGGTGACTTGGCGCGAGATCAGCCCCGATCTGACCCGCAATGACAAAACCAAACAAGGCCCGGGCGGTGCCCCCTTTACCAGCGAGGGCGCGGGCGGGGAGGTATATAACACCATTTATCACTTGGCCGAAAGCCCCCATGCCGCTGGCATCCTCTGGGCCGGCACCGACGATGGGCTGATCCACCTGACCCAAAACGACGGTCAAACCTGGGCCAACGTGACCCCGCCCGGCATTGGCGAAGCGACCATCCACACCATTGAAGTGTCGCCCCATGATCCCGCCACGGCGTATGTGTGCGTGTTCAAGTACAAGACCAACGATTTTGCGCCCTATATTTTTAAAACGACCGATTTGGGCAAAACTTGGAAAAAAATTACGAACGGCATCCCCGATCGGCACTTTGCCCGAGTGGTGCGCGAAGATCCCAAGCGCAAAGACCTCCTGTATGTCGGCACCGAATGGGGCGTGTACATCAGTTTTGACGGTGGTGACCGCTGGCAGCCTCTGCAACTCAACTTGCCAGTGGTGCCCGTTAATGACTTGAAAATCAAGGACAACGACCTAGTGGCCGCCACTGCTGGCCGGGCGTTTTGGATCTTGGACGACCTCACCCCGCTCCAGCAGTTGGGTGAAGCTGTGGCCAAGGCCGATTTGCACCTGTTCCGCCCCCGCGACACGTACAAACTCAATGGGGGCGATGGCGAAGTGTCCAGCATGGGCAAAAATCCGCCGGCCGGGGCCGTGATCTACTACTACCTCAAGGCCAAAACCGACAGTACGCTAATGCTCGATGTGGTAAACACCGAGGGCAAGATCGTGCGCTCGTTCAGCAGCCAAAAGGAGGCGCAAGTACCGAACCCCTTGCGGATCACTGGTGATGCCCCCCTGAACACCACCCCGGGGATGCACCGCTTGGTGTGGAACCTGCGCGCCGAAAATAACATCCTCGTGCCCAACCTGTTTTTCAACGGCAGCCTGAACGGTTACCGCGTACCACCGGGCAAGTACGTGGCGCGGCTCACCCACGCGGGCAAGGTGCAGGAGCAGCCCTTTGAGGTGCTGGCCCACCCGATGGTGGTGGCCACTGCCGAGGCATACCGCGAGCAGGCTCAATTGGCCGAGCAGTGCCACCAGCACACCAGCGACATCCACCAAGCCGTGAACCAACTTAATGCCCTGAGCGACTTCGCCAAATCGGCGGCCAAACTCAACAAGGACAAAGAGCTGGGCAAAACGGCCGAGGAATTGACCAAAAAAATTGAGGAAACCAAGGGCAAACTGGTGCAGGAGAAGCAAAAAACGTTTCAGGATGTGATCAATTTCCCAAATCAGTTGAACACTGACTTTGCCCACTTGAAAGAAGAGTTGGACAACCTGACCCCCACCGTGACCGACGGGGTCAAGCAGCGTTTCAAGGACTTGGAAGCCCTGTGGCAGCAGCGCAAGGCCGAAGTGGACAAATTGTTGAACACGGACGGCAAACAATTCCAGAAAATGGTACAAGACAAAGCGGCCCAGTGAGCCGAAACTAGCGCAGCCCCTTGCCCTTGGTGCACCCTGAGGGCAAGGGGCTTTTGTAATGGGGCCAATCCAAGTTTGGCGGAAAGTGGGCCACCGATCCGGGGCTGCCAATTGCCCCATTACCAAAAATCAAAAACTGGTTACCTTTGCCCGATGGATCACCAACTTTTCAACTGCTCCTGTTACGGCCTGCCCGGGCTGGCCGCCAACAGCACCCATGCCCTGATCACCGACCCACCCTACGGCATTTCTTTCGGCGGGCACTACTGGGACAAGGATCTGCCCGACCCCCAAATCTGGGCTGATGCCTTCCGGGTGCTCAAACCGGGCGCGTTTGGGCTGGTGTTTTCCTCGGTGCGCCTCATGCACCGCCTCATGGTGGCCTTGGAAGACAATGGTTTCCTGATCCGCGATGTCCTGTTCTGGGCCTTTCTGAACGGGATGCCCAAAAGCCGCAACGTTGCCCTTGACATCGACAAAACGCTGGGCGTGGAAAGTACCGTGGCTGGGGCCTACACCTATGTGCAGGGTTACAAATCAGTGAACCGCAAACTGGCGGGGAAAGACAACTACAAGCCCACCGAGGGCAAACCCAAGCTGGAGCCCGCCTCGGAACTGGGCCGTCAGTACCGGGGAGCGGGCTTGGGGATCAAACCGGCCTACGATCCAGTGATCATGGTGCAAAAACCACTGGAAAAGGGACTTTCGGTGGCCGAAAACATGGTACAGCATGGCACAGGTGCGCTCAACTTAGAGGAAACCCGCATTCCCTACGGTCCCGACGATCAGAAAGTGGGCCACAATCCGCACCCCCACGGCCGGGTAACGGCCAATATTGTGCGCACTGAACCACATGGCGATGGCTATGACAAGTTTTTCGTGGTGCCCAAAGTACGGCAGCACAAGGACGATTTCAACGAACACCCCACGCTCAAACCAGTGGAACTGATGCAACACTTGGTCAAATTGGTGAGTTTTCGGGGGCAAACCGTGCTGGATCCCTTCGCGGGCAGTGCCAGCACCGGAGTAGCCTGTCAAGCGCTGGATCGGCGTTTTGTGGGCTACGAACTGGAGCAAAATTACTATCAAATGGCCCAGCAGCGGTTGGGGCTAGCTGGCTAAAGGGAGTTTCGCTACTCGCAAATGATCTCCGAAGTGTTCGGCGACGGAGGCAGGGGCACGCTGGGGCTCAGGTACGGAATGCCCAGCGCAAGGCCCCGCAAGATGAAAAGCAAAGCCACTGTTGTGGCCAAATAAGGTTTCAACATTTTGATCCGGTTGCGGATCTTGATCGCGACGAACTGCCGGGAGGTGGCCGTGAGCAGCATCATGGGCACAGTACCCAACCCAAACAGGGCCATGTAAGCCATTCCGTGGGCAGGACTGCCGGCCAGCACAGCCCCGGCAACGGCCATATAAACAAAACCACAGGGCAGCAGCCCGTTGAGCATACCGATCAAAAGAATGGTGGTTCGGCCGGGTCTATTGAGCAATACACTGAAGCTGCGCCTGATCTGCTGGGTGAAGTAGGTGAGGCCAAAAAAGCCGGCCAGCTTTCCCCCCCAGCGCTTGGGCATGAAATAGAAGAGTAAAATCAGCACGCCCACTTCGATGGAAAGCAGTTGTTGGTAGCCAGTTTGGAAGAATGTCTTGCCAAAAAACCCAACCAGCAAACCGATCAATGAGTAAGTAATGACCCGCCCCGCATTGTAGGCCAGGCCGTCTTTGAGCAGGCCCAGCCGGGTGGCCATATCCATTGGGATGGACAGGGCAATGGCCCCGCACATCCCCACGCAGTGAAAACTGCCCAATAACCCGAACAAAAAGGCACTCCAAAGCATGGCCGAGGTCAGTTAAGGTGAATGGATGGATCAATCGATCTGTAAATAGGTTTCCTTGAAATAGGCCTTCCCATTTTGGGCAAACTGCAACTTGGCTTGCCAATGCCCTTTGGCCAATTTGGCCGTGCTGATTTGCTGCCGATTGTCGGCATTTGGTGCCAGCTCGATCTGAAAATCCATCCGATAATCGGACGGCCTAAAAAACAGCAATTTGGCACTGCTCACCGCGCCAGTCTGGGGAAAACCGATGGTGAACACTTGTCTGGCCGCATCGTTTTCCAAGATCAGGGCGCTCCCCAACTGGTCGGCATTCTGAGCGGCAGCTTGGTGCTCATTGAACTTTTTGTCGTAGGCGTAGTAATCTGGACTGACCAAGTTCACCTCGCTGCGCATGGCCACGAATACAAAATAGAGGATCATAATGGCAAAAAGCCCAAAAGTGGCTATGATGCCGTAGGGCCATAATGACGAAGTGCGAGTGTTCATAATTAGGAATTAGAAGTTAGGAATTTAATCTATTGAAAATCAATATTTTAGTTTTGAAAATAATGTAAAGTAATTCTTGTCAACTATTTATCAATTGAATTGGTAAAGCAACCGGTGGTTTATTTGGTCAATTGGGGGCCAAAAACTTGGCCTTGGCTGTTTGAAGTAGTTCTTCTTGGCCGTCGATCAGGCTGTAAATCCCTACTACGAGGGTCATGTTCCCCCTTGTGATGGCCGATTTGGGCAGTTCAATAAAAAAGGTGCCATCGGCCAGATCTTCGGCTGGCACGCTGATCGCGCTGCCCACCAGTTGGATAGTGCCCTGTGCAGGACTGATCATGCGCAGGGTGATGGGCAGTGCCCGATGCGATTTATTGATAATTTTGACGTTGTATAAGTTGGTAACGTTGCCATTGTCCAATTGTTGATAGAGTTGGCCTTGGGCCCGTGATACCTGTGCGCCCACCATGCCCCGGGTGAACAGCAGCGTGGCGATCAGCCCCAGCAAAACCACCAGAACGAGCGAGTAGGCAATGGATCGGGGAGTGGTCTTTTTCACTTTTTCGTGGGTAATGGGGGCCTCGATGGCCCGTTGCGAGTCGTAGCGCACCAGGCCACGGGGCTTGCCGATCCGATCCATGATGTCGTCGCAGGCATCGATGCAGGCCGTGCAGTTGATGCACTCCAATTGGGTGCCATTGCGGATGTCGATCCCGGTGGGGCATACTTGAACGCACTGCAAGCAATCAATGCAGTCGCCGTGGGTGCGCACTTCGCCTTTGTGCAGTTTGCCACGGGGTTCGCCGCGCACGTGATCATAGGCGATCACAATCGAGTCGCGGTCGATCAGCACTCCCTGCAAGCGGCCATAGGGGCAGGCCACTAAGCACACCTGCTCCCGGAGGTAGGCAAAGACCATAAAGAACACCCCGCTGAAAACCAGCAGGGCCGTGAAACCCGCCACGTGCTGGCTCACTGGCTCGGTAATGATCTGAAAAAGTTCGGTTTTGCCAATGATATAGGCCAAGAACGTATTGGCAATCAAGATCGAGATAGCATAGAAGATCACATATTTGCCCACCCGCTTCACCATTTTCTGGGTAGTCCAGGGAGCTTTGGCCAAGGCTTTTTGCTTGGTATAATCCCCATCGATCCAATATTCAATTTTGCGGAACACGTTTTCCATAAAAATGGTCTGGGGGCACACCCACCCGCAAAACAAACGGCCATACACCACCGTGAAAAGCACCACAAAAACCACCATCGCAATAATGATGAGCACGAAAATATACATGTCTTGGGGCCAGAACACCTGACCAAAAATGATAAATTTGCGCTTGATGACATTGATCATAAGCAACGGGTAGCCGTTGATGCTGATGAACGGCCCGGCAAACAGGATCGCCAGCAATAAATAGGCGACCGCATCACGGTAGTTGGTCAGTCGCCCCTTGGGTTTTTGGGGGAACACCCACTTGCGGTTGCCCTTGTCATCCACGGTGGCGAGTTTGTCCCGGAAGGAATTTGGGGGCTGAGCAGATGAGGCGGTGCTAGGCATGGGGAGGTTGGAAAGCTTGGTTATTAGCTCCACAAAGGTGTTGTGCAATCGACTGGCAAAAAATGACCCTTGTTGGCTAAAAAGGTGATTTTGATCACCAATAACCGCCGGCTGGGCCATAGGGATAGTGCCCAGTCCCCCATAATTTAACACTGGCTTAATCTTGGCCCATTTTTTTTCTTTTAGATTTGTGAGGATTTGGCCCGTTTGTGAAGTCCCCTTTCCAAATAGCCGATGGATTGGTCGGGTGAACCAAGAAAAGGAATATTACTCAAATAAAACCCTCCATTTATGTTCGGATTAGAAGCCTCCCTTTCCATTGTATTGGTGCTGTGCCTGTTGTGTGCGCTTGCCTTTGAATTTATCAATGGCTTCCACGATACGGCCAACGCCGTGGCCACGGTGATTTACACCAATTCCCTCAAGCCAATGCAGGCGGTGGTGTGGTCGGGCATTTGGAATTTTATCGGAGTACTCACTGGGGGCATTTCGGTCGCGATGGGCATTATCAACATCTTGCCGATCAGCACTTTATTGGATCCGGACATCACGCACAGTATTTCACTGGTGCTGGCCATTTTATTCACAGCCATTATTTGGAACTTGGGCACTTGGTATTTGGGCATTCCCTGCTCCAGCTCGCACACCTTGATCGGGTCCATCATCGGGGCGGGCTTGGGCTATTCGTTCATCATGCACGGTGGGGCCGACGATGGGGTCAACTGGGGCGAAGCCCGCAAAATCGGCCTTTCGCTGCTCATTTCGCCCTTGGCGGGCTTTGGCTTTGCCTCACTCATGATCTTGGTGCTCAAAACCTTTTTTAAGCCCGACAACGTCATTTTTGGGGAGCCGCCCAAGGGTGAAGCGCCGCCCACTTGGATCCGCGCCATTCTGGTAATTACCTGCACGGGCGTGAGCTTTTCGCACGGCTCCAACGATGGCCAAAAAGGAGTGGGGCTCATCATGTTGATTTTGGTCAGCATTGCGCCCTTCGTTTTTGCCCTGGACGAAAGCAAGGACAGCGGCCTACTGCAAAGCCAGTTGGGGAAAATGCAAACCGCAATGGCCACTGTGGATCAAAATCCGATGTCGGCCATTGATCGAGAAAAATTTACCCAGACCCAAGCCAATGTAACTTGGATGGCCAGCGAGCTAAAGCAAGCGGGAACGATCCAAGGCCTGCCCAAAGAAGAGCGTTTCCGGTTCCGGCAAGATATTTTGATCATGGAAAAGCTGGTCAAGGATCTAGGCAAGCGCGATCGCCCGATCATCGCGGCAGCCGAAATGAAGGCCATTAAAGAAAGTGCCGCTGAGATCGATAACTTTACCAATTATGCTCCCCGGTGGGTGGCTTTTGCGGTAGCCCTCGCGCTGGGCACTGGTACGATGGTGGGCTGGAAGCGCATCGTGGTGACCATTGGCGAAAAAATCGGTAAGCAGCACCTCACCTATGCCCAAGGGGCCAGTGCCGAACTGGTAGCGGCCACCACCATTGGCCTAGCCTCCTTGATCGGGGCACCGGTGAGCACCACCCAAGTGCTGTCGTCGGGCATTGCGGGCACGATGGTGGCCTCCAACGGCCTGGGCAATTTGCAGGGCGGCACCATCCGCAACATCGCGATCGCCTGGCTGCTCACTTTTCCCGTTTGTCTCACTTTGGGCAGTGGTTTGTTCCTGCTGTTGCGCTGGCTGCTCTGAACCGCCCGGCCAATGGTGATTTTTATCATCTTTGCCGGGAAAACCGCCCTATTTCTGGCCCAATCACCATAGCTTCGCACAACGTCACTGCCGCCAGTCCAAGGTGTACGTTGCCGTTTTGTGCTGTGCGTTTTGGTTCAACCAACGTTGATTTGCGGTCAGTAGGGAATCAAACCATTGATGACCAAGGCAATCAGTGAAGGACATTCCCCAAAACCAATTTTAATCTTGGGATAAACACTACCTGTCATGCTCAATTTTGTCAGTGCCGCCGAGGCCGTTGGCCACATTCATTCCGGCAACCGGGTATTTATCCACAGTGCCGCCATGACCCCCAAAAACCTGGTGGCCGCGCTGGTAGATCGGGCCGATGAACTCCAGAAAGTGGACATTGTCCACATCCACACCGAGGACAGTGCCGCGTATGCACAGGAAAAATACCGGGGCGTTTTCATCGTCCACGCATTTTTTGTGGGGGCCAACATCCGTAAAGCGGTCAATGATGGCAATGCCGATTACATTCCCGTTTTTTTGAGCGACATCCCTTCGCTGTTTTACAAGAATATTTTGCCGATCGATGTGGCCATGGTGCAACTTTCGCCGCCCGACCGCCACGGTTATTGCAGCATGGGGGTGTCGGTGGATGTGAGCCTGGCCGCCGTCAAAACAGCCAAACGGATCATCGCCCAGATCAACCCCAATGTGCCCCGCACCCACGGCGAAGGGTTTATCCACCTGAGCCGATTGAGCGCGGTCATTGCATGTAACGATCCGATTTTTGAAACCACCGATCGGGCGTTGAGCGTCCAAGATTTGGCCATTGGCAAGCACGTGGCCAGTTTGGTGGAGGACGGGGCCACGCTCCAAATGGGCATCGGCAGCATTCCCGATGCCGTGCTGGGCGAACTGATCCACCACAAAAACTTGGGCGTGCACACCGAGATGTTTTCCGACGGGGTGGTGGACTTGGTGGAGCGCGGGGTGATCAACGGCCAGAACAAGCGCAGTTTGCCCGGGATAGTGGCCACTGGTTTTGCGGTGGGTTCCCGCCGTTTATATGATTTTATTGATGATAATCCCCTGTTCCAGTTTCGTGACACCGGTTTTATCAACAACACCTTCAACATAGTGCGCAATCCCAAGGTGACGGCCATCAACAGTGCCATTGAAATAGACCTAACGGGCCAAGTGTGCGCCGATACGATTGGCCCGGCACAGTTTTCGGGCGTGGGCGGGCAAATGGACTTTGTGCGGGGTGCGGCCCTGTCCGAAGGCGGCAAACCGATCATTGCCATGCCTTCGGTCACGGGCAAGGGAGAGTCCAAAATAGTGACCCACCTCAAGTATGGGGCTTCAGTGACCACCACCCGGGCCCACGTACATTTTGTGGCCACGGAGTATGGCGTGGTCAATTTATTTGGTCGGGGACTGCGCGAGCGCGCCCGGCTCCTGATCGGGATTGCCCACCCCACCCACCGTGAGCGGCTGGAACGCGAAGCCCGCGAGTGGCTAAAACGGCTCTAATCTGCCCAGCAAATTAATGGGTTCTGGCTTCTTTGGGCTATTTTTGCCCCCGTGGGCCGGTATTTGGCCGACAGCCAGCAACAACCCACTTTGTCCATCCACACATGAGCGCATCGTCGAGTAAATTTGCCGTTATCGGGCTGGGCCAGTTTGGTTTGGCCGTGGCCCGCAACTTGGCCGCCAGGGGGGCCGAAGTATTGGCCATAGATCGGGATATGGATCGGATCGAGGCTATTAAGGACGAAGTGGCCTACGCCGTCTCGCTCGATGCCACCGACTACAAGGCACTTTCCTCCCAGAACATTGCCGATATGGATGCCGTATTGGTGGCCATTGGTGAAAATATTGAGGGCCTGCTGCTCACCGTGGTCCAGTTGCTGGAGCTCAAGGCCAAGCGCATCATTGCCCGGGCCGTGAGCCAGCAGCAAAAACTGATCTTGGGCAAATTGGGGGTCAAAGAAATCCTCTCACCCGAGGACGAAGTGGGCATGATGGTGGCCGAAATGCTCCTCAACCCCAATATGAAGGCCATTATGCCACTGCCCGACAACTACGAGATTGCCGAGATCCAGGCCCCGCGCCGGGTGTTCAAACGCACGATCAAAGATGTGGGACTGTTGGAAAACTACCGGTTGGAGCTGATCGCGATCAAGCGCAACTACGAAGAGTACTACGATGCCCGCAAGCGATCGGTCGAGCACTTGCTCATCCGACCTGCCGACGATACCGTGCTGGAATATTCAGACGTAATCATCGTGCTGGGCAAGACCCAAGATGTTGCCAAGTTTGTTGACTTTAATAAATAATATTTTTAGCAATTTTTATAATTCCCATTTTCCAATGCCGCGCAAACCACGACTCCCAGTCACCGAGCCAGCTCCTGCCGCCATTATTCCCGCCATTGACACTAGATTGGGGGAAAAACTGACGAAGGCCCAAGTTGAATTCAACCAACTGACCAATGAGATCAACCAGTTGAAGGCCGAGATGAACGATTTTGAAAGGGACGTTGACCAAGTGAGGGCAAAAATTGCCAAAGACTACATACCCATTATGGTGGAAACCGGCCAAAAAATGCGGGAATATGCGTTTGCCCTAGAAGCGGCCCATCAATCCGGGTATTTCAAAAAAGCGGAATTGAAAACCCTGGAACGGCACATCCATGAAACTGCGTGGGAAGTGATCGAGGTGATGGAACAAATGGGCAAGGATGACGAAGAACTGGAGGCTTTGCACGACAAGTATGCCCCCGCCTCGGTTGGAGAACTGGCCAGAGAAGCCGATGAACAACAGGCCGCCATGTTCAAGGGGATGTTCAACATCGAAGTGGATGTGGATAAGATGAAAGAGGATCCCGAATATTTTGAAGAGATACAAGCCAGACTCCGCGAGCAGTTTGAGCAGGGGCGCACTGCCCCGCCCCTCCGCAAGCGAACCAAGAAACAGCAGCAGCAAGATGCCCTGGAAAAGGAAGCCGAACAACAAGAAGCCAAAGATGCCCGGGGCATTTATACCAGCTTGGCCAAGGCCCTGCACCCTGATCTGGAACGCGACGAGGAAGAGCAGATCCGCAAGACCGAAATGATGAAGCGCGTGACCGAAGCTTATACCAACAACGATTTTTTCGGTTTGCTCAAACTGCAACTGGAGTACAACCTGGCCCACCCCGAGCACTTAAACGGTTTGGCCGAAGCCCAATTGAACCGCTACATTAGCCTGCTCAAAAAGCAGAAGCAGGAAATCGAAAAGCAAAAGGAAGAAATGCGCAGAGGCCCGAACGGTGCGCTCTTCGCGCAGTATTTTTCGTGGACGGGCAAGCTAAGCCCCCAGAAGTTTGGGGCCCAGATGCGCAAGGCCCGCGCAGGGCTGGCCGAAGCGGAAAAAGAATTGGCCATGGCCCAACACCATGATCGCCTGCGCGAGCGGCTCAAGGAACTCAAGCAAGCCTACAAACAGAGTGATAACCAAGGGTGGTACTTCTAAGATTTAGACGAAAATGTTGGTTTTGGGTTGTGGAAACAAGCAAGGAATTGCTCATGAACTTTCCATAGATTCGTGTGAACCAGCGATGCCCCCACACCATTGAAAATTTCAGGCGGAGCATTTTGGCCCAGTTGGGATAGCTCGGTGCCAACCCATTGGGGAACAACAGGTTTTTTTATTTTTAGGGGCCCTTCCGGTAGCTGTACGCCGGCCGGTGATATGCCCAAAGGAATCCCAAAACGGCAACCGTTAAAGTGGGGCCGCATTTCCCGGGGTGGGTGAATGCGGCCCCGTTGCCTTATCTAGCTTGCACAAACACCCCGCAATTGGCCCACCGCTTCGCGCAAGAAATTGGGCAGTACAGTGTTGTAGGTCAGGGCTATTTTATCCGGATCGTTGAGGTGGTCGATCATTTCTTGGTATTTTTGTTCCCCGTGGTTGTCGATCACCGCCCGGCGCTTGTCTTCTTGTTGAAAATACATGCTCATCCCGGTGGCATCGGCTTCGGGATGGAACTGAGTGCCGAAGAATTCATTTGAGATGCGCACCGACATGACGGCCCGTTCCAGATCCACATGTGGCCGGATTTTTTCCAAGGACAATATTTTTGCCCCCACTTCGCTCATTTTGTTAAAATTGGGCTGGGTCACTTGCCAGTCCCGCGAGTCAACGGCATAGTAGGGGTCGGGCAATTGGTGGTAGAATGGTTCACCAAGGCCCTCGATAGTTTTGTGGATCGGGAAAATACCGAATGAAGTGGAGCGCCGCTTGGTCACGTGGGCAAACTCAAAATAGCGGCACAGCATCTGGAAGGAATGACAGATGAAAAAAACGTATTTTTTGTGGCCATTCAAATTTTGGTTGTGGGCCCACAATTGATCCAGCAACTGAAAATATTGCGCTTCCCAAGCTTGGCCTTCGCCATCAAAGGGGCTGCCAGGGCCACCAGTGGAAACATAGATGTCATAATCGTCCGCTTGAGGCAAGTTCCCGCTGCCCCGCACATCAAACACTTCGTCAAGAAGGAAATGGTCTTCCGTAAACCCGTCCTGCTCGCTAATAATCTGCTTGATACAGCGCATCCCTTGGTTGGGCACATTGTTGTACATGTCCAAAATGGCAACTTTAAGGATCCGCGAAGCTTCAGGGTCGGGATTGATGATCTCCATAGAAAATAAAACGATGGTGGGAATTCACAAATCAAATGATAAACCAATTAAGTGCCAACTTGCAACAGCTTGCGATGTTTTGCAAACATTGCAAGCTGTTGCAAGAACTTTACAGAAAAAACCAATAATTCCCGGCTTTGTTTGCGATTATGCGTACATGATCTTGTAATATTCGTCGGCCATCCGGTCGGCATCGAACTGCGGGTACACATCGTGCATACTGTTTTTCATCATTTGGAGCCAATGTGCAGGATGGTCATAATAACGCGGGATCACCTTGTTTTCCAAGATGTTGAACAGTTGGTCGCGGTCATGGATGTCTTGGTGCTCGGTTGATTTGGTCAGATCGGCGGGCTGGATGATGAAGCTGTTCACCTCATCATTGGCAAACTCGGGAATCCAGCCGTCGGAAATGGACAGGTTGATGGCCCCGTTCATGGCGGCGGTCATGCCGCTGGTGCCCGAAGCCTCGCGGGGGCGGCGTGGGGTGTTGAGCCACACATCAGCCCCTTCCTTGGCAATGCGCGACAGTTCCAGTTCGTAACCAGTCAAAATGGCGCAGTTGGGCAGGTGCTTGGTCATCTCCACAATATAGTTGAACGTCCCGGTCGCATTTTGGTCGCTGGGGTAGGGTTTACCGGCCCAAATCACTTGGATCGGGTGTTTTTTGCTGCGCAACAGCTTCTCGAAGCGGGCCATGTCGCGCAGGATGAGATCGGGCCGTTTGTAGGCCGCAAACCGCCGCGCCCACACGATGGTCAGCACGGAGGGGTCAAACCAAGTGCCGGTCTGGTTGGCCACCAGCCGGAACAGTTCCTGTTTCATTTCCTTTTTACGGCTCAGTAGGTGGGCATCGTCGCCAGTGTCGTAGGCATGCTGGAGCTGTGGATCCACCCAGTATTTGCGGTTTTGGGCGTTGGTGATCGAGGTAATCTCGCACACCCCGTCGGCTTCGCCCCACATTTGGCGCGACACTACCCCGTGGAGCTTGGATACTCCATTGGCTTTGCGGGACAGGTTGAGGGCGGCCAGCGTGTAGTCAAACACCGAGCGGGCCGCTTGCCCAGCCACAATGAGGGCCTCGCCAGTGGGCACTTTGCCGAAGAATTTCATCAAGTGCAACAGGTGGGTGTCGTGGGTTTCGTTCCCCGCTTTTTCGGGTGTGTGGGTGGTGAACACCAGCCGCTTTTTCACTTCGGCCTGATCCCGGCCATGTTTGTCGTACAAGTGGAAGGCCAGTGGCAGGGCGTGGCCTTCGTTCATGTGGTAGAGGTCGGCCCCGCCGAGGGCATCCACCACCTTGGCCCCGCCAATGCCCAGCACAATGCTCTGGGCCACACGGGTAAGTTCGTTGCCGTCGTAGAGTCGCCCGGTAATGGTGCGCGACACGGCATCATTTTCGGCAATATCGGTGGAGAGCAGGTAAATGGGGGCAGTACCAAACGTTTCGGCCCGGAGACAGTATGCTTTTACCCAGACCTCGCCATCGGAAATGGGCACGCTGACTTTAATGCCAGTGTCCTCCAAAAAATTGTAGTTTTTTTCTTGGAACAGGACATCCATCTGGCCGCTGGCCTTGCGCACCTGATCATAGTAGCCGGTGGACCACAGCATGGTGATCCCGATCAAGTTTTGCTTGAGGTCAAACGCACTCCGCATGTGCGATCCGGCCAAAAAGCCCAGCCCGCCCGAGTAGGTCTTGAGGCTTTGGTCAATGGCAATCTCCATCGAGAAATAGGCAACGCGCTGGCTGTAAGCAGGGGCGGGGGTGTAGGGATGGTGCCAAGTGCTGTACTTGGCCCCGTTGGTTAAATGGATCATCGTTGAGAAATGAAGGTTCAGTTGCTTGGTGAACAGCCAAATATAAACAAGACCCACCGAAAAAGCCGTGGATCGCACCGATCTTCCCCTAAATTGCGGCACAAAAACCCATATTGTTATGCAACAGACCATTTTGGGCCAGCCACGGCCCACTTATTTTGGCCACCAATCCTTGCGTTTGGTAGTTTTTATGGCGTGTTTGTGCTTGGCTTTCTCGAGCTTGGCCCAGCAACGTTACCAGAGCTTGGCCGAAGCCTTGCAGGCTGGCCGGGAACTGTCGGGTGCATTTGGCCCCACCAGTGTGAACTGGATCAATAACGGGGAAAAATATTCGTTCATTGCCGGGGGCGGTATCCTCAAGTCGTTCACCCCGGCCACGGGCAAAGAAGAGGAGCTTTTCAATGCGGCGGGCCTCAAATTTCCCGACCGCGATGCTGCGTTTGACTATCAGTCGTTTCAATTTTCCCAAGATTCCAAGTATTTGCTGTTTCAGTGCAATTTCCGGCCGGTTTGGCGGTTTTCGGGCAATTCGGATTATTACGCCTATTCTATTGCCGATAAAACCCTGCAACTGGCGGCCAAAGATGCCCGCACGGCCCAGTTATCGCCCGATGGCAAAAAAGTGGGTTATGAGCGCGACGGCAATTTGTATGTCTATGATTTTGCCACCAAACAAGAAACCCAACTGACCAACGATGCCCAAGAGGAATTGTACAATGGCCGTTTCGGTTGGGCCTACGAGGAGGAATTTGCCCTGGCCCAAGCGTGGATCTGGTCGCCGGACAGCAAGCAGATCGCCTTTTGGCAGTCTGACGAGCGCAATGTGCCGCTGTTCCAAATGACTGACTATGCGGGCAAGCACCCGCATTATGACAAGTTGCGCTACCCCAAGGTGGGCGATCCCGTGCCCGTGGTGCGCGTCGGCGTGATCGACATCGACAAGAAAGAGCGGCAATGGATCAACGTGGATCTGGCTGGGGGCTATCTGCCCCGGATGTATTGGACTGCCGTGCCCGGCCAAGTGGCGGTGGTGCACCTGAACCGTGCCCAAACTGAACTGAAATTGTACTTTACCGAGGCATCAACCGGCAACACCCGCTTGGTGATGGAGGAGAAATCGGCGGCGTGGATCGATGTGTACGATTTCTTTGCGGGCATGACCCACTATTTCAATTTCCCGCAGGGCGTACAGGAGTTCTATTGGATTTCGGATCGCGATGGGCACAACCACCTCTACCGCTACGATTACGCGGGCAAACTATTGGGCCAAGTGACCAGTGGCAACTTTGACGTGGTCACGGTGCCGTTGGTGGATCCGAAAAAGAAACTGGTCTATTATGTATCGACCGAGCAATCACCCATGGAACGCCACCTTTACGCCATCGGGATTGACGGTAAAAAGAAAAAGCAACTCACCCAAACGGCTGGGCGGCACGCTATCGATCTGGCCCCCAACGGCAGTTATTATTTGGATCGGTATTCCAACATCCAGACCCCGACCCAAGTGGAATTATGGGACACCCAGGGCAAGATGCTCAAAAAATTGGAGGACAATGCCAAGGTGGCCGCTTTCATCAAGTCCCATGCCTATGCACCCCGCGAGTTGGTCAATTTCGCCACTTCCGATGGCCAGAAACTGGATGCCTACTTGGTCAAGCCCATCGGCTTTGATGAAAACAAAAAATACCCAGTGGTGCTCAATATCTACGGCGGCCCCGGATCGCAGTCGGTTTACAATGAGTTTGGCCGCGATACTTGGGAGCAATGGCTGGCCCAAGAAGGCTACATCGTGGCCAGCGTCAACAACCGGGGCAGCGGCAATTACGGCAAGTCATTCAAAACCGTGGTCTTTGAGCGCCTCGGCGAATATGAGAGCAAGGATTTTGTGGAGACCATGAACTATCTCAAAACCCAGAAATGGGTGGATGGCGACAACTTGGCCATTCGGGGCCACAGCTACGGCGGCTACATGGCCAGCTACACCATGCTCACCCACCCCGGCGTGTTCAAGGTAGCGCTGGTGGGTGCGCCCGTGACGGACTGGCGGCTCTATGACTGCATTTACACCGAGCGGTACATGGGCCTACTGCCCCAGAACGAAGCCGCCTACGTAAAATCGGCCCCGACGACGCACGCCGGCAACCTGAAGGGCCACATGTTCATCGCCCACTCTACGATGGACGAAAATGTCCATGTCCAGAACACCTTCCAGTTGGTGAAGGCCCTGATCGACAAAGGCAAAGATGCCGACTTGCGCATCTATCCGCCCGGTGCGCACGGGGTGGCTTACAGTGCCCAGAGCCGCCTGCTGCTCTTTAGCCAATATACCAACTACCTCAACAAACATTTGAAGGGAATGGGGCAATAATAAAACATGCACAGTGCCGCTTTGGGCATACCGTGCGTGTTTTTGCCCAAGCAATTGAAATGAAACAAGCGTTTCGACAATACAAATGCCGCTATTTTGATCATCAAAATAGCGGCATTTGTGTGGTAGGGTACTCAATTCAACGCAAACCAGTAAACGGCTTATCCAATCCCAAGCAACTTCTTGTTCAGGGCTTCATCGGTGCCGGTCGTGGCAAAGTCATCAAACGCCCGGGCGGTCACTTCGATGATGTGGCTGGCGATGAACGGCGCTCCCTCGGCGGCACCCTGATCCGGCGATTTGATGCAACATTCCCATTCCAATACCGCCCACGAGGCGTAGTCATATTGGGCCAGTTTGCTAAAAATCCCACTGAAGTCCACTTGGCCATCGCCCAGGGAGCGGAACCGCCCGGCCCGCTGCACCCAGTTCTGAAACCCGCTGTACACGCCCTGCTTGCCCGTTGGGTTGAACTCTGCATCTTTGACGTGGAAAGCTTTGATGCGCTCGTGGTAAAAGTCAATAAATTGCAAATAATCAAGTTGTTGGAGCACAAAGTGGCTCGGGTCGTAATTGATGTTGGCCCGGGGGTGGCCGCCGAGCGCCTCGAGGAACATCTCGAACGTGATCCCGTCGTGGAGATCCTCGCCCGGGTGGAGTTCGTAGCACACGTCCACGCCCTGCTCGTCAAAGGCATTGAGGATTGGCCGCCAGCGGTTGGCCAGCTCGGTGAACCCCGTCTCGACCAGCCCGCTGGGCCGCTGGGGCCAAGGGTAGAGGTAGGGCCACAGCAGGGCACCCGAGAACGATACGTGCGTGTCCAGGCCCAAGTGGCGGCTGGCCTTGGCCGCGTATTTGAGTTGCTGCACCGCCCATTCAGTACGGGCCTTGGGGTGGTTGTGCATTTCGGCCGGGGCAAAACTGTCGAACATGCTGTCATAAGCTGGGTGGACAGCGACCAACTGGCCCTGCAAGTGGGTGGCCAGCTCAGTGATGACCACCCCGGCTTCTTTGGCAGTACCAGCCAGTTCATCGCAATAAGTTTTGCTCTCGGCAGCCAGTTTGAGGTCAATGCACCGGCCGTCCCAAGTGGGCACTTGTACGCCCACGTAGCCCAGATCGGCGGCCCATTGGCAAATGGTCTTGAAATTGTTGAACGGGGCAGCTTCGCCCATAAATTGAGCGAGGAAAATGGCCGGGCCTTGGATAGTTTTCATCTTTTTGCGGAAAAATTGGAAGTTTCGCGGCTAAATTAGCGGATTATTGCATTAAACTTTGTCTGTCAACGCCAAAAAACAAGTTTTTGCCCCCTTAATTTGTTTGATAAAAGGGAAATTTGCATATTTGTTTTTTTCTAATCTTTACATGCACCATGCTTAACCTTGAACCATTTTACCAAATCGTGCAGGAGAGTATCCGCGAACTGAATGTGGATCCCGATGGCTGCCGGACTGAAAAAACAGGTCAGTGGGACCTAAAAAAAGGCTCGGCAAGTATTTGGGTGGACGTTTTTCTCTCTAAACAGAACGAAGACTACGGCTATCTGCAAGTGATGGCCCCCATCATCAAAGTACCGGACACCCGCCGCGAAGAGTTTTACCGCGAACTGCTCGAGGTCAACTATGGCCTGTATGGGGTAGCTTTCAACGTGTACAATGATTGGGTCTATCTCAAAGGGATCCGCGAACTGGAAGATCTGAGCAAAGAGGAGGCCACGGCCCTGCTCAATCGTATTGGCAGCTATGCCGATGATTATGATGATTATTTCAAGAACAAATATTACGCACCTTTTTCTTCGGGTGGGCGCGCTCCCGCCAGTTGAGGCACTCACTGATTTGACAAAAAGCAAAAAGATCCGGCACAACGGTGCCGGATCTTTTTGGGTAGAGTCACTTAGCGGTTGGAGACTTCTTTTTTCTCAGCCAATTGGCTCAAGTTTAACAGTGCTTTTTCCAAATCTGGGCCCATTGACCCATCCATAAACAGGCCCTCATACCGATTGATGGGATTGAAGCCCAAATTCACGTCCAATCGGCACGTCACCTTGGTTCCACCAGCTTCAGGGTTCATTTGAAAAGTGAGCCAAGTCTTGTTGCGCGCATAATCTAAGCTAACTTCCACCAGCACCGGGTGCTGGCTGTCGGTGATCAATAATTGGCCATTGCCCAAACTTGGGTGTTGGCTGGTCCAAGCATAAGTGGCGCCACCTCCCGACATGGGTCCCGTTTAGTTGATTTCCATGGTGGGATCGATGTCAAGCCAAGGTGACCACTTCTCCCAGTTCTTTAGAGTATTTACTTGTGCAAACACGGTTTCGGGGGCGGAGTCCACCACCAAACTGCGCTCGATGTGGGCGTAAGAAGGCAGCAATAAGCCGCTGGCCATAAACAAAGCCAGCAGCCCGAGCGGTAAAACAATGAATAGTTTTAGTGATTTCATTATTGATAGTCGTGAAAAAGTAAGCTAAAAACAGTGCCAGAAAGCAGCCCTAAGCTAATTGGGCGTTGATTGGAATTGCTCAGTTGCATAAAGTAGGCCAGATCGGCGATCATGACATCAGGCAACTATTAGTGGATACGCAGCATTTTCCGTAAAATAGGTGCAGACACGGGGTGCGTTGACTAGTTGTACGTTGACAGGCCCGTCTTGGTTTTGGTGGAGGGGCCTTAAAGCCAGTTAAGTTTCGTTTTTATTGAAAAGTTGTAAATAGTTATTGTTTTTGTTACATTTGTAAGGTTAATAATAAAAGTAAAACCATAGGTTCTATGTTATTAGGTTATCGTCTTCCCCTATTTTATATCAAATGGGCATCGCACATCCTGATTTTGTGCCTTTGCGCGGTATTGGTGTGCAACAGTTGCCGGTATGTGGTCCTCAGTCCCGTCACTACCCGCGATCTGCCCGGGCGGGATGCCCATTTGGCCCTGGGCAACCCCAGCAACGCTACCGCCAGTATGGCCAATTATGACAACTATTTAATGGAGAAGGTCCAGTATGCCCTTTCTTACAATCGGTCGCGCGGCTGCGCCAACTGGGTGAGCTGGCACTTGGGCAAGGCATGGCGCGGCGCGGCCCCCCGGCAAAACAATTTCCGCAGTGATCCCGCCCTGCCCGCTGGCTGGGAGCGGGCCAAGACGAATGATTACACCAATACGGGTTTTGATCGGGGCCATATCTGCCCATCGGATGACCGGGACGGGAGCATTGAGGACAACTCTGCCACATTCGTGATGACCAACATCATGCCCCAAGCTCCCGAGAACAACCAGCAAACTTGGCGTTTTCTGGAGGAATATTGCCGCAAGTTGGTTTCTCAGGGCAATGAGCTGTATATCATCGCCGGCAGTTACGGCCGAGGGGGCACCGGGAGCAAAGGCGGGCGTACCAGCACCATTGCCGATGGGCGAATCGTGGTGCCGGCCCGCACCTGGAAAGTCATCTTGGTGTTGAGCGATGGCGGCAATGACCTGGGCCGCGTGGCGCAAGACACCCGGATCATTGCGGTCAGTATGCCCAATACCCAAAGTGTCACTGACAAGGAATGGGGCCAATACCGGGTAAGTGTAGATGAGCTGGAGAGTGCCACTGGTCTCGATTTTTTCAGTAAGTTGCCCGCCAATTTGCAACGAAGCCTTGAGTCAGGGGAGGATAGTGGGCCAACCAAATGAGCGCAATAAATTAGGCTTTCAGGAATGAATTATTTCGCTGGGCCTTTTGTTAAAAGTAAGAGTGTTTGCTTGAATGGGTTACATTCAGGATTGGAACGTATATAAACAAGCCGGCAATCAAGCGGCCCACGAGCTGGATTAGTTGTCCTTGTTTTGGAAAAGTTTGTGTGGGTGGTCGGCTTGTCTTGACCAACCAGCTAAGTAAGCTTTACAGCGCCCTGTTTGTCAACTACAAGGCCCACACTGGTACGCAGGGCTGGGCCTATAAAGGGACAGATCTTGGGGTGTTAGGGTAATACTGTTTGTGGTTCAAGCGGTTCAGCGGGGCAATTGCCGCATCTCCCAACAGAGGATTTTCAGACAAATGCGCGCTTTATCCAACAGCTCGGTTTCGATTATTGTTCTTATTTTTACCGGATTGTACATTGCCCGAAGCAAGCCCTAGTAGCAGTTGTTTTGAGGTGCCTTAGCCGCACCTTATTGGGTGAGCGGCAAAACATTATGGACAAGGCTTGAAAAACTTGTTAAAAATGCCTAATTTTGTATGTAAAACAATTGTATCGACACTATTTAGTATCGCAACCAACCCAACCTTGTAAATTTATAGTATGCCAGAAGTAAAAACATTTAGACTTGGACAAGCCGCTCGCCAATTTGGTGTCACAACCGGTATGCTCTCCGACTTTTTGGCCAAAAAAGGCCATAAGGTGGTCAATGAACCCAATACCAAAATATCCGGAGAAGAGTATGTGATGGCAGAGAAAGAGTTTGCGGCCGCCACTGCTATAAAAAAAGAAGCTTCTGGCATTAGCATAGGCAAAACGGCCAACGAGACTATTGTCATCAATTCGGACAACCATTCTTTTCACAAAAAGCGTGAGGAGGAAGAGGAGAACGAGTACATCAACATAAAGGGGAATTTTTCTCCCCAAACACCCGTAAAGCGCGACGAGCCACGTGTAGAGCGCAAGGAACCGGAAACTATCTCCAACAAACCCTCGGGGCTCAAAGTGATCGGTACGATCGACTTGAACGCCAAGCGCACCCCGGCTGTTCAGCAGCCCAAAGTGGTGGCCGGAGAGGCGTCGGTGCCCAAGGAAATAGAAATAGGCGTAGTTGTCGCCACTGAGGAAAAACCACTGAACGCCCCCTTGGTCCACCAAGAGCCGGAAGTGGTCGTTGTTCCACCGGTTGCACCACAGCAGCCGGTTGTGGCCAAAGTGCTGGTAGAGGAGAAGACGCTGAAAAGTGAGCCAGTCGAGGCGGAAGTAAAAGTTGAAGCAAAAGAAAATGCGCCATTGGTAGAGAAAGAACCAGTGCTGGTAGAAACTAAACCCGAGGTTCAACGACCACCCAATCCGCAACGTGGGAACCAAAACCGGAACCAAGAGCATCAGCGGAATCAAGAGCAGCCCCCTCGTAAGGATTTCCAAGCGAAAAAATCGCCCAGCCAACAAGTCCCGCTTCGCGACAAGCCCGAGCTGCTGGTGCCTCCAGTAAAGACCGCGTCCGTTGTTCCAACGCCGCCCTTGGAGGTCAAGGAAGTGGAGAAAGAGCCCGAGATGGAACTGATCAAAGCCGAAGCCGGAAAACTTCAAGGCTTAACAGTTTTGGGCAAAATTGAACTGCCATTGGAGGGCGGCCGCCGTAAACCACAAGCTCCCGGGGCCAAACCAGTAGTCTCCTCTGACGAAAAAGATAAAGCCAAGCGCAAGCGGAAACGCATCAAGAATGCCCCCGGCAAACCGGTGGATCAAAATGCCGTGACGAACAACAATGGTCAGCAGGGCAACAACAACCAGAACCGCCCCAATAACCAGCAGGGCAACAACAACCAGAACCGTCCCAATAATCAGCAGGGCAACAACAACCAGAACCGCCCTGCTAACCAACAAGGGAACAACAACCAAAACCGCCCTCCCAACCAACAGGGCAATAACAACCAAAACCGTCCCCCCTACAATCAACAAGGGGGCAATCGGAACGGTCAAGGTGGCAACAACCAGAACCGGCCCAATAACCAAAACCGGGGGCCGATGCCCCAAAACCGGGTTGGGACAGCACCAGTGGTCAAAGAGGAAATCACTGACAAGGACATACAAGACGCGATCAAGAACACTTTGGCACGCTTGAGTGGCAACCGGAACCAGAAAGGACCGGTCAAAAAGCAGATCAAGCGGGGTCGGCGCGATGCCAACAATGCCCGGATGGAAGCCGACATGTTGCGCGAGCAGGAAGAATCCAAAATCCTGCGCGTGACGGAGTTTATCTCGGCCAACGATTTGGCAACGCTTATGGATGTATCGGTCAACCTGATCATTTCCAAATGTTTATCGTTCGGGATGTTTGTGGCCATCAACCAACGTCTTGATGCTGAAATAATTACTATTATTGCCGATGAGTTTGGATTTTCGGTGGAGTTTATCTCGGCCGAACAGGAAACAGCTTTAAATATTGCACAGAAAGAAGATGCGCCCGAGGATTTGGTCTCCCGTGCGCCGATCGTGACGATCATGGGCCACGTCGACCACGGCAAAACTTCATTGCTCGACTACATACGAAAGGCCAAAGTAGTGGAAGGCGAAGCGGGTGGCATCACCCAGCACATCGGGGCCTATGATGTAATGACCAAGAGCGGCAAACGTATTGCGTTTTTGGATACTCCCGGCCACGAAGCTTTCACTGCCATGCGGGCGCGGGGTGCCAAACTGACTGATGTCGCCATTATCGTGGTGGCTGCTGATGATAGTGTTATGCCCCAAACCATTGAGGCCATCAACCACGCCCAAGTGGCCAACGTACCGATGGTTTTCGCTATCAACAAAGTTGACAAGTCCGATGCCCGTCCCGAGAAAATCAAAGAAACGCTCGCCGGGATGAATATTCTGGTGGAAGATTGGGGAGGTAAATTCCAATCTGAGGACATTTCCGCCAAAAAAGGAATTGGTATCGATGAATTACTAGAGAAGGTATTGCTCGAGGCCGAATTATTGGATTTGAAAGCCAATCCTAATAAAAATGCCAACGGGACAGTGGTAGAAGCTTTCCTAGATAAGGGCAAGGGATACGTGGCGACCATCATGGTACAAAACGGAACCCTGCGCAAAGGGGACATCATTTTGGCCGGTGCCCACCAAGGCCGGGTCAAGGCCCTGATGGATCACCGGGGCAAAGTGGTAAAAGAAGCTGGCCCCGCCACTCCGGTCCAAGTATTGGGCCTCAGCGGTGCGCCGCAAGCCGGTGACAAGTTCAATGTCATGGATACCGAGCGCGAAGCCAAGGAAATTGCTACCAAGCGCGAGCAGATCTTGCGCGAGCAGAGCATCCGGGCCACCAAACGGACTACTTTGACCGATATTGGCCGGCGGATTGCCTTGGGCAATTTCAAGCAATTAAACTTGATCGTCAAAGGCGACGTGGATGGTTCAGTGGAAGCGCTTTCCGACTCATTGCTCAAGTTATCGACCGAAGAAGTGGAAGTGAACATCATTACCAAGGGCGTGGGCCAAATTTCGGAGAGCGATGTGCTCTTGGCCACTGCCTCGGATGCCATTGTGGTTGGTTTCCAAGTGCGGCCCTCCTCCAATGCCCGCAAGCTCGCGGATCGCGAAGGAGTGGAAATACGCTTGTACTCGATCATCTACAATGTGATCAATGAAGTGAAAGACGCGATGGAAGGTTTATTGGCCCCTACCATCGAAGAAGTAATCCTTGGCAATGCCGAGGTGCGGGAAGTGTTCAAGATTGCCAAGATTGGCACCGTGGCTGGTTGCTATGTCACCGAGGGAGTCATCAAGCGAAACGCCAAAGTGCGAGTTGTCCGGGATGGCATCGTGGTTTTTGGTGGGGAGAAAGGCCCCGGCGAGATCGCGGCCCTCAAACGTTACAAAGACGATGTGTCGGAAGTCAAATCAAGCTACGAGTGTGGTCTGAGTGTGAAGAACTTCAACGATATTCGCTTGGGCGATATTATCGAGACCTTTGAAGAAAAAGAAGTTAAGCGCAAGCTCTAAGTTTTTGCCCCTTGTTGCGGGCAAGTTCAATCCAAAGATAAGTAGGTTGGCTGCGTGCCAGCCTATTTTTTTTGGCTTTTCCCAGTTACCAATTGATCTGGGGTTGCCCATTTTGGGGACATTGCGGCAAATGGATCGTGTAATTCAGGCTTGGAATGGCAAAAAAAGCCCGATCTCGGCCGATCGCCAATTTAAATTTTTGAAATCCCAAAAAATATCTCCAAATTAAGCCCAGTTTATCCGAAGACACTCCAAAACACTTGACAGCATTATTATGGGCGACCTACGAGTAAGATTAGCCAAGACACCTGCCGACCTCAACCTCTTTACCCGCTATCTGCTCCGCGATATTGAGGCGATGGACAAAATGTTAAAAGACGGTTGGTTTGAGACCGACACCATACGCATTGGGGCCGAGCAAGAAATGTGCATTGTGGACAGTCACGGCAAACCCGCCCCAGTCAATATACAACTATTGGAGCGGCTGAAGCACCCCAATTTCGTTACCGAATTGGCCAAGTTCAACATTGAGGCCAATGTGCCGCCACTTACTTTTACCGGCAATTGCTTTTCAGAGCTCGAGAGTGGCTTGGTGGGGATGCTCCACTCACTCAAAGAAGCCATGAAAGATACCGATGCCGGTATTGTACTGACCGGGATTTTGCCCACCATCCGCAAGTTTGACCTCAATATGGAGAACCTGACCCCGGTGGATCGGTACTATTCGCTCATGGAGGCCATTAACATACTCCGGGGCAATCGCTACGAAGTGCGGATCGAAGGGCTGGACGAGTTGAATGTGATCGTGGACTCGGCTTTGATCGAGGCCTGCAACACCAGCTTTCAGGTGCATTTGCAGATCAAGCCCGAAGAATTTGTCCAGAAGTACAATATCGCCCAGGCCATTGCGGCGCCGGTATTGGCCTTGGGCACCAACTCGCCGATGCTGTTCGGCAAGCGGCTCTGGAGCGAAACACGGATCGCGTTGTTCCGGCAGTCCATCGATACGCGCATTGCTTCCGAGCACCTGCGCGAGCGCAGTCCCCGGGTCACTTTTGGCAACCAATGGCTCAAGGGATCGCTTTTGGACATGTACAAAGAAGACATCATGCGGTTCCGGGTCATTTTTATGGCCGATATCGAAGAAGATGTGCTTGAATGTGTCAAAAATGGTATCACCCCGCGCCTCCGCGCCCTCAATATCCATAACTCGACCGTTTATCGGTGGAACCGGCCTTGTTACGGCATCAGCCCCAACGGCAAGCCCCATTTGCGGATCGAGAACCGGGTGCTCCCCTCGGGGCCATCGGTGGTGGACGAAGTGGCCAACTCCGCGTTCTGGATCGGGCTGATGAACGGCTTGGAGGATGTGTATGGCGATATTACCAAACGCATGGATTTTGACGATGCCAAGTCCAATTTCTTTGTGGCCTCCCGCACTGGATTGGGCTCCAAATTCAATTGGGTGGACGGCAAGAAAATCATTGACATGGATCTCATTCGCCATGAACTCATCCCCATTGCCCGGGAAGGGTTGAAGAAAGCCAATATTGACAAGGCCGACATTGACAAGTATTTGGGCATCATCGAGGCCCGCAATGAAAGTGGCACGAGCGGTTCGCGGTGGATCCTCAATTCCTACTCCAAGCTGATCAAAGAAACCACCAAAGAGGAAGCGACCACGGCCATTACCTGCGCCATGATGAAAAACATTGACATCAATCAGCCGGTGCATACTTGGAAAGAGGCCAGCGTGAGCGACATTGCCGAGTATGAACCTTCGTCGCTGATGGTGGAGGAATTTATGACCACTGATTTGTTTACTGTCAATAAAGATGATTTGCCTGAACTAAGTGCTGATATTATTGACTGGCAGCGCATTCGCTACATGCCCGTGGAGGACTCCGAAGGCCACCTGATCGGCTTGATTTCGTCCCGCGCTCTGCTGCGGCACTTCCTCAGCAAGTCGCGCAACGGGTTGGATCACGAAGTACGGATCGAGGATCTGATGATCAAGGATCCGATCACTGTCACCCCCCAGACTCCGATCCGGGAAGCAATGGCCCTGATGGGTTCCAAAAAAGTGGGCTGTCTGCCCGTAGTGAGCAACCACAGTTTGGTTGGCATCATTACTGAAGCCAATTTTCTCAATATTACCGAAAGCCTGCTCAAGCGGTTGGCTGAAAAAAAACAGAAGAAAGACAAAGACAAAGCCGACAAAAAAACGGTGGAGGATAAAAAAGAGGCTTAATCGCCAACCAGCACCTCGGGCTTACCCCCGCTGGCCAAGCCAAGACAAAAAGTCCCCGGCAACGGGGACTTTTTATTTTCCCAACAGCCTGCCGGAAACTTTAACAAAAATAAACAGCCAACCCGGACCTTTTTGGCTAATTTTGCGTTTCCCCTGTCAATGGAACTTAGCCCGGTATGAACCAAGTACTTTGCCCCAAGCTGTTTTTCCTATCGTTGTTAATGTTGGTTTCCCAAGTGGCCGTTGCCCAGCAGCCCACCCCGGTGCCCGAAAAGAAGCAACTGGTGGAACTGTTGCCCGGGGCGGGCGTGCTGATCGGAGATACGCTGCGCGGCGAGAACATCCGCAAGGTAAAGCGCGACACCGTGCCGGGGGCACTGCAGGTCAAATTTAAGCAGGGATTGACCCAGATGTATTGCGACAGTGCCATCCAATTTCCCCGGCGCAATTTGCTCGAGGCTTTTGGGCACATCATTTTGATCGATGCCGACAGCACAGTAGTCACCGGTGACAGCCTGTTTTACGACGGCAACACCCGCATGGCCCGTCTGCGGGGCAATGTGGTGCTCACCGACCGCGAAAAAATCGTGACAACCAACCACCTCAACTATAATCTGAGCAGCCGGATGGCCAGTTATTACGGTGGCGGGACCGTCCGCAATGACAGTTCCACCCTGGTGAGCCAAGTGGGCTATTACAACACGCTGACCAAAGTGGCCAATTTTCGAAAAAATGTCCGCTACCTCAGCCCCGGCACTGAGCTGGAGGCCGATACCCTCACCTACCTGACCCGCGAGGGCTTGGTCAGGTTCAACTCCCGCACCAAGATCCGCACCCGCAACGGCTTTGTCATCGCCGATGGGGGCGAGTACAACGAAACTTTGGGCACTTCCAAGTTCAAGGGCCGGGCCAAGATCGAGACAGCCGATTACATTATCGGCGGTGACTTTTTGGATTACGACAAGGTGACGGAGAAGGGATTGGCCAAAAAAAATGTGGAGTTTTATGGCAAAAAAGACAACATTACCGTGCTCGGCGATTTGGGCAAGCACGATGGATTGATCGAGCGTACCGAGGTATATGGCAACGCCGTGCTGATCAGCCCGCCCCGAACGGGAATCGATACCCTGTTCATTTCGGCCGACACCTTGATCACCTACAAAGAAAAATCGGGGGTGGACAGCCTGCCCGATCGCAAGTTTCTCATTGGCTACCGCAACGTGAAAGCCTACCAGACCGATTTCCGATCCACTTCGGACTCAATTGGTTATTTTCTCAATGACTCGATTATCAATTTTTATCAAGATCCCGTTATTTGGTCCAAGGGGTCGCAACTGGTGGCCCAGCACATCGATGTCAAAATGAAGAATGGCAAGATCGACGTGATGAACCTCAATGAAAAAGCTTTTATTACTTCGTTGGATACCACCAAAAATTTCAACCAAACCCGTGGGCGGCAAATCAAAGCGCACTTTCGGCAAGGAACGATCAACCGGGTGGAAGTAAAAGGCAATGGCGAGAGTCTTTACCATGCCTTGGAACAGGACACCCTCGTGACCGGGCTGAACTATATCAAGTGCAGCGAAATGAAGATCATTTTCAATGACTCAAGTCAACTGTCCGAGATCATGTTTTATCAACAACCGGATGGCAAATTTATCCCGCCCCACGAGTGGAATCCCCAAAATACCCGGTTGGAAACCTTCAATTGGCGGGTGGAAGAACAGCCCACCAAGGGGGAGGTGCTGGGCATCCACGTCGGCAACCGCTACAAGAGTGGCGAATTGGTCGGGGCCAAGTTGGTGATTGATGATTTTTTCCAAGTCTTTCAAAAAGCCAAAACCTTGATTTTCTACAAGCAAAATGCGGTTGTGGCTGACCTCAAAGCGGCATTTGTGGTTCAGGTCTATCCCAAGGACAAAAATGACATTTCCATCGAGCGGCGCAAGGCCGGGTTTGAGGATTTGGGATTTAGCTTCCCCGCCGATGGCTTGCAAAATGGTACGGCCAAACACAGCCTGCCGCTGCCAAGTTATAAAATTGCCCGGATTGTGATTGGCCAACGCAGCGAAAACAAGCAAGCGAACTGGCAAAAAATCTATATTGTCAAATAGCGATTACCTGACCAAGCTTGCTTTGCTTGGCCGGTCGATCTTTTTCCCACTTTCCCCCTATCTTGCACAGATTCTACTTCTTTGCTGCACCTTATGGATTCACATTCAGCCGAATACCTGCTGCAAGTCCGCGAGCTACAACTCAACTCCCTTTTTGAATTGATCAAATCGATCAATGAAAATGCTTCCGAGGATGATTTGTACAAAATATACAAATTTATCATTCATTCAATCCATAAAATTGATAGACTAGCACTTTTTGTCAAAGAAGATGATTGGATCTACAAAGTAGGCTATGGCAACAAAGCCCAGTTGGCTGATCTGGGCTTGCCGCCCCAAGTGCTGGCTTTTCGCGAAACCCACCAGATAACTAGTCAGGATGAGTTGGGCCATTGCGCCGAGTTTGACACCTTGATCCCTATCAAGCACAAAGGCCAAGTGCTGGCCTACGTGTTGATTGGCCAGCCCGAACGGATAGATGCCCACGATTTGGATTTTGTTGCTACCCTGAGCAATATTATCATCGTGGCCATTGAGAACAAAAAACTGGTGCGCAAGCAAGTGTTGCAAGAAATAATGGATCAGCAACTGAGCATTGCCAAAGATGTACAAACCTTGCTGTTTCCCAAACGACTGCCCTATGATGACCGGCTGCGGGTGGTGGCCAGCTACCTCCCCCATCACTCGGTCGGCGGCGATTATTACGATTTTTTGGAGATCAACCGCGATCGTTTTCTGCTTTGCGTGGCTGATGTGTCGGGCAAAGGGGTGCCAGCGGCCATTTTGATGTCCAATTTTCAGGCCGCGCTGCGAATTTTGGTTCGTCAGCACTCCTCCCTCCAACAAATTGTGGAGGAACTAAACGATCTGATCATGGTCAATTCGCAAGGTGAAAATTATATTACAGCTTTTTTTGCGGAGTACGATTTTCGCTACCGAACGATGACCTACATCAACGCGGGCCACAATCCCCCGTTTATGCTCACTCCCGATGGGCAGATCCGCTCCCTGAGCGAGGGCACTACCATTTTGGGCGGTTTTGCCCAACTGCCCTTTTTGCAAATCCAGACCATCAACAACTTGGGCAGTTTCCTCTTCTTTGGTTTCACCGATGGATTTATCGAGACCTACAACGATGCTGGCGAGGCATTGGGCGTGGAACAGTTGATGGAATTTGTGATCCAAAACCAGCATTTGGATCAAAAAATACTGCATGAAAGGCTGATTCGCCACCTCATCCAGTTCAAGGGCAAACAGGCCTATGTCGATGACATTACGCTGCTGTCCTGCCGGGTGACCAATAAAGGAGTACGGTAAGTCCAGCTTAGCTATACTCACTGTATATCAGTAGGTTAGCCGGTATATTTAAGTAGGCAAATCATTGGAAAAGAATTACATTTTGTTTAAGTTTACAAAATGGATAAGTGATGGGCTATCCAGTTTTAGCTATTGCAAACAAAGTAATAGCCGATACTGATGGAAGCAAAAGCGAAGTAATTTCTAACTTGAAACTGCAGAAATTAAGATACTGCTTGCAAAGGTTTCTATAATGCCGTAGGCTGAACATTTGGTAGAAGGTAGCCACGGAAATGGATATGACATTCTTGGATCCGGCGCAAATTTACACGCAGCCGGGCAGGGTTTTGGGATTGTTGAGATAGAGTACTATTCGATAATCAATTACCTTTAAAATATTGTCCCAGGACTGCCTTCGTTTTAGTGCAGTATCAAAAAAAGAATGGCCAACAAAATAAAATAAAAATTCCTATTGAAAATAAAAGTGAAATAAACCGTCCAATCCTTCGTTTTGAACGTTTGTAATCTGTGCTTCAAAGCGATTGCAAGTTTTAGGCAGATTTTATTGAGATAGTAAAAAAATTATTTAAATAACTCAAATTTATGAAGGCATTCGTTCTATTAATGTGTCTTATTTTAGCCATTGTTGATTGCGCCGCGCAAACCAATGAAGATGTAGGGAACATTGGTTTTAAACGAGGGGATAAAATTATTTTTACTGACAATTTTAGCAAAGATGCCATTGGAGATTTTCCGGCTAAGTGGGGCAGTACGCAAGGCGGGGAGATTAAAAAAATAACTGGGTTTGAGGAAAAATTTCTAAAAGTACCCGGCGGAAGCATCATTAACTTGCAACTGGGCAAGCCATTGCCGGAAGACTTTACTTTAGACTATGACATGGTGTTACCGGCTGAAGTAGGCACGGTAGTTCCCTCCATTTGCTTTGGTGAAACGTTAGAAAAGCCGGGTATTATCCTAACACCACGAAAAGGTTTACAATTAACGGTGATACGTACTGGTAGGAAGGGTTTCAGCGATCGGATTTTGTACGGCAGTGGTGGTGGTGCACTAAACAAAATCGACTACGTGGCAGCTACCGATAAAAAAATACACGTTGGTTTTATGGTAAATGGTAGCCGCATTCGCATGTATGTTGACGGCAAAAAAATGCTTGACTTACCTACACAATTTATCAATAGCTTTCGCAAAAATATTTACTTATCCAGCCCGACCAATGGATGGGCAGAAACCAAAACAGGCTATTTTTATGCCACCAATTTTATGCTTGCCGAAACTGGCAAAGATGCCCGGAGCCAAGTTGTAAAAGATTTGTTTGAAAATGGCGAAGCAAGTACTACTGCTATTCAATTTAAAGTAAATAGTGATGCCATCCTTGCCGAAAGTGACCTAGTCATTAACGAATTAGTAACCGGGATGAAAGCAAATGCGGCGGTTACTATTAAAATCATCGGCCATACGGACAGTGATGGAGACGCAGTTAAAAACATGGAACTGAGCAAGAAAAGGGCCAATGCCGTGAAAATGAAAATGGTGAGTTTGGGCATTGCGCAGAACCGCATCACCACCGACGGAGAGGGCGAAAGTAATCCAATTGCCGACAATGCAACTGCCGAAGGCAAAGCCCAAAACCGACGGGTAGTATTTATGAAAACCAACTAAGGAACAAGATGTATCGGATCACTTTTTTGCTCCTCCTGCTGAGTGTTGGCTGTGGCGTTTTGCCAAATGGCACTTCCTATCTTGGCGAAGAAAGGATATTTGGCAAATCTTTCAACAGCACCTTTAGAACTGAATACAGGGAAGCCGGGCCGAGGGAATCGGCTTGGGAGCTTGGCATTGCCATTCAGCCGCATAAAGATGGCCGGATTAAAGGCATTCGAATTAAAAATCCTACATTGGGCTATGTACGATTGTCGGTTTGGGATGCTGATACGCGAATGTTGATCCAAACGATGAATGTGAACATTAACAATACTAGTGACTACAATTTTGTTTATTGCCAAATACCCATTGTTGCCAATAAAACATATTGCATTTCTATCAATGTACTTAAATATTATTACTATATTTTACCATTCAATCCATTGCCATTGCACCATCCAGACGTGAGTTTATTGTACAGTGTGTACGAAGAAACGCCGCACCAACGGTTTCCCCAACACAATGTACCATCGGTATATCATGGGTTGATAGACATTGATGCAGATTTTAAAATAAATTAGACCTGCGAATTTTTAAAAAAAGTCGAGCAATTTGATTTGGAATATATTTAAGGTCACTGATCGGCATGGATTTGCAACAGAAAAAATGCCAAAAAACCCAGACTAAACCAAGTTTACCAGGATTCGTTACACCTGACATCGACGCTTTAATTGTATTTAGAACTGGTGGGGACAACAGACTATTTTTAGGCTTGCGAAGAGAAATTGTTTTTCAGATAGTCTGCATTGCCGAGCATTTTGGTGGTGTTTATAAGGACAAACCTTAGTGGCCAAACACGTTAGTTAATTTATTATTTGGGCAAAGCGGGCAGGCGGGCAAACCGGAAACTTGGACACTATTTGTTAGCTTTGTTGCACAAGTGTAAAGTCCGGTCTTAGCCAAGTCAGCTCAATATAACTGCTTTACCGCACCAAACGGCCCGCGTTAACGGCCAAGTGGCCGTTAACGCGGGCAAATCTAGTTTCGGTTTCCTACCTAAAATCGCCGATCCGACCATAACGGACGGCATTGGCGGCGTTTTCTCCACAGGCTTGCACTAAGTAGATCAGATTGGCAAACCGGGCGTCTTTGGTAAATCCCTTTTTGTATCTGGCGTAAATCTGCTGGCAGATCACCCCGATTTTTAGGCATCCGAAGACGTAATAGAAAACGATATTATCTACATTGCGAGCACTTTGGGCCGCGTAGCGATCCAAGACCTGCTGTCGCGACAAGTTGCCGGGAAAGGCTGTGAGCGAAAAAGCTTTTAGCACTGCCGGGCTGTCAGCATCGGCCCAGTAGCCCAATGTGGTGCCCAGATCCATCAATGGATCGCCGACGGTGGCCATTTCCCAATCCAAGACCGCCACTATTTCTGATAAATCACCGGGATTGAGCACCATGTTATCGTATTTATAATCATTATGGAGCAGAGTAGCGGTTTGCTCGGCAGGCTGGTTGACCAGGAGCCACTCGGCGGCTTGATCCATGCCCGGCACCACATCGGTCTGGGCTTTGCGGTAGCGGCCAATCCAGCCCGCGACTTGCCGTTGCACGTAGCCTTCGGGCTTGCCCAGCCCCACCAATTGGGTGGCCTCGATATCGATCCGGTGCAAGTCGGCCAAGTTATCGATGGCCGCATAAGAGATGGTGCGCATCAGTTCTGGGGTCAGGGCAAATTCAGTCGGGGGTTTTTGCCGCAGGATGATTCCCTGAATCCGCTCCATGATGTAGAATTCCGACCCAATGATGGCCTCGTCACTGCTGTAGACCAAGGGCTTGGGCACTTTGGCATACACTGGCTGGAGGGTGGCCAGCAGGTGGTGCTCGCGGGCCATGTTGTGCGCCGATTTGATATTGGCCCCAAATGGTGGGCGGCGCAGCACCAACTCCCGATCCCCCAATTGGAGGAAATACGTCAAGTTGGAATAGCCGGCTGGAAATTGCTGCACTGTCAATTCGCCCGTTAGTTCGGGGAATTGCTCGCGGAGGAAAACCCGCAAATTGGCTACGTTCAGTTCTTCGCCGGCCCGGATCTGGCCGGGTTGGTCAATGGTGCTCATGGGCAGGTGGGTTGGCGAGTAAGGTAATTGTTGATTGGTATGGCTTTTTGTAACTGTTCAGGCACTCTAAATGAATTGAATTTACATTTCTTGAAAATCAATAAATGGCACATCTTGGCAACCTTTTGAACTGGGGGATTGGATCACAGTGCATTGAGCAGGTTTTCATTTTTTTGCCTAGGTAGTGAATAAATTTGCAAGCTTATTGATTGACCCAAAACAATTTTTGGCCTTTTGATTACCGAAGGACAAAAAAATATAATCAGGAGTATTGGTTTTAATCGGTTGATATAAAATAACGTTTTGTTGATCAACCTATTTTGCAATTTTCTGATTATCAACTATTTATTCTTGATATGGCATTTTTTAGGTAAACCCAATGGTTGCAATAATGTCCAATCAAACTTAATTGTTTATTAACCAAAAAATATTTAAAATCAAGGCCATAAACCTGAACAGTTACCAAAAGCGATTTAACCTCAGCCCAGCTTGTTTTTAAAAAACTAATTAATTACTGATGATTTTTGGGATTCGCAAAGTAGTTTACTAAATTGGTCTATTTTTAATTGATAGCCAATTAAATATAGCAAAATATCGGCGAACTTTAAAGCCAAGGTTCCAAACTTTTACTGGGGGTAGCGCCCACAAATTTGGAACCTTGGTCAGGTTGTCCAAACTATTTACCAGCGGATCAGGGCGGAGGCCCAAGTGAACCCACTGCCAAAGGAAGTGAGGCAAACGAGGTCGCCATCCTTGATCCGGCCGGCTTCCCATGCTTCGCACAGGGCGATCGGGATGGAGGCGGCTGTGGTATTGCCGTAGCGGTGGATATTGCTCACCACTTTTTCTTCGGGCAGCCCCAATTTTTGTTGTACGGCCGAAGAAATGCGCGCGTTGGCTTGGTGGGGCACCAACAGGTCGATATCGGCAGTAGTCAAGCCATTGGCTGTGAGGGCTTCCATCACCACTTCGGGCATCCGGGTGACGGCGTGCTTGAAAACGTGCTGGCCGTTCATCACCGGATAAAACTTGCCCCCGGGCTTCAGCTCGTTCAGGTCATTGCGGTCTTTGGCACTGGAACTGGGATAGAGCACGGCCAGTTCCTCGGCATATTTGCCCTCCGAGTGCAGGTGGGTGGAGAGCACCCCCCGGCCTGGTTCCTCGGTGGCGGTGAGCACTGCCGCCCCGGCCCCGTCACCAAAGATGACGGCCACGTGGCGGCCCGCATCCGAATAATCCAAACCGCTGGAATGGATTTCGGCCCCGACCAACAGCACATTTTTGTACATCCCGGTGCGGATAAATTGATCGGCAATGGACAACCCATAGATAAACCCGGAGCATTGGGCGCGGAGATCGATGGCCGCGATGTTGCGAAAACCCATCTCCCGCTGCAACAGTACCCCGGAACCGGGGAAATAGTAGTCGGGGCTCAAGGTGGCATACACGATCAGATCAATGTCCTGCGGGGTCATTTGGGCGCGATCCAGTGCGATCTGCGCGGCTTTCATGGCAAACCCGTAATTGGTTTCCCCTTTTTCGTAATCAAAATAGTGTCGCTCTTGAATACCGGTCCGTTCGACAATCCATTCGTTGGTGGTGTTGACTGTTTGGGTCAACACTTCATTGGTGACCACTTTTTCGGGTACATAGAAGCCAATACCCGCAATTTTGGAGCGTTTCATTTACAGTGTGTTTAAGTGTCCATTTCATTTCACTGTCCAAGCGCTGGGGCCATTGGCGGTGGGCCGGCTCCGGCCGCAGCGGGCAATGCAAGGGAGCAAATTTAGGTAAAACGCGCCAAGGGCATTCATAATTTGGCAGTTGGCCCGAAGAAATATGGCTGCCCCTGTTGGGGTTCGCGATCAGGTTATTCGCTGGCAGATAGTTAATTGGGTTAACTATCTGGGCGATTCGCCCGGCATTTCTTATTGGTTTTCTACCAAACTGGTTTAAATTTGCCTATTGCCCCACTGTTCTGGCGGTGATTTTTTTGATTTTATCTTTTCTTTTATCCAATTTCATCAAAATTTTTATGTGCGGGATTGTAGCATATTTGGGCGAAGCCGAGGCGTGCCCCATTATTCTGAAAGGGTTGAAGCGGTTGGAATATCGGGGGTACGACAGTGCCGGGGTGGCCCTCATGAACGGTGAACTGAACGTCTATAAAAAGAAGGGCAAAGTGACCGAACTGGAAAATTTTCTGGATGGCCACGCGTCCGCCCACAGTTTACAAGCCAGCATTGGCATGGGCCACACCCGGTGGGCCACCCACGGC
The DNA here is from genome assembly GCA_038209965.1 of Cytophagales bacterium. GTDB lineage: Bacteria > Bacteroidota > Bacteroidia > Cytophagales > Thermoflexibacteraceae > JALONO01. Next base: position 68,021 of record JBBQXF010000005.1, read on the forward strand.
GAACCCAATGACGTGAACGCCCACCCCCACTGCTCAACCGATGGCAAATTGGCCATTATCCACAACGGGATCATTGAAAACTACTTGGTCCTTAAAAAAGAGTTGATGCACCGGGGGCACGTTTTCCAGAGCCAGACCGACTCCGAGGTGCTGATCCAATTCATTGAGCGGATCCAAAAAGACAATGACTGCTCGCTGGAAGAGGCCGTCCGCTTGGCCCTGAACAAAGTTGTTGGGGCTTATGCCATCGTGATCATGTCGGTGGACACTCCCGAGCAATTGATCGCGGCCCGCAAGAGCAGCCCCTTGGTGATCGGGGTGGGCCAGCGCGACGCCGACGGCCAGCCTACTGAATTTTTTCTGGCCTCCGATGCCACCCCGATCATTGAATACACCAAAGATGTCGTTTATCTAAACGATTTGGAAATTGCTGTAATCAAGCGGGGCGGCAAATTAGAGATCAAGACCATTGCCGACGTGGCCACTACGCCCTATATCCAGCGGCTGGAAATGGAACTGGAATCGATCGAAAAGGGGGGCTACGACTCTTTCATGCTCAAAGAAATCTTCGAGCAGCCCCATTCCGTGCGCGACTGCCTGCGGGGCCGCCTGATCGCCGACCAGCACTACCTGGCCTTGGGCGGCATCCGCCAATATTTGGACAACTTACTGAATGCCAAGCGGATCATTCTCTTGGGCTGTGGCACTTCGTGGCACGCCGGGCTGGTGGCCGAATACGTGATCGAGGAGCTGGCCCGCATCCCGGTCGAGGTGGAGTATGCCTCCGAGTTCCGTTACCGCAACCCGGTCATCGACGAGGGCGACGTGGTGATCGCCGTGTCACAGTCGGGCGAAACTGCCGATACCCTCGCCGCCATCGAGCTGGCCAAAAGCAAGGGGGCCATTGTGTTTGGGATTTGCAACGTGGTCGGGTCGTCCATCGCCCGTGCCTCGCACGAAGGGGCCTACACCCACGCCGGCCCGGAGATAGGGGTGGCCAGCACCAAGGCTTTCACGGCCCAGATCACCGTGCTGTCCATGCTGGGGCTTATCTTGGCCAAAAAACGCGGCACGATCACCGAGAGCCAATACACCGAACTGTTGTGGGAAATGGAGGGGATTCCCGCCAAAATAGAGAAAGCGCTGCAAAGCAACAGCTTGATCGAGGTGATTGCCGGGCAGATCAAAGATGCCCGCAACTGCCTTTACCTGGGGCGGGGTTTCAACTTTCCCGTGGCACTCGAGGGGGCGCTCAAGCTCAAGGAGATTTCGTACATCCACGCCGAGGGCTACCCGGCCGCTGAGATGAAGCACGGGCCCATTGCCCTGATCGATGCCGAAATGCCGGTCGTATTCATCGCGATCAAAGATAGTTCCTACCAAAAAGTGGTGTCCAACATTCAAGAGGTGAAAGCCCGGAAGGGCATCGTGATCGCTATCGTGACCGAGGGCGACGACCTGATCACCACCATGGTAGATTACGTGATCGAGGTGCCCGCCTCTTATGACGTGCTGATGCCCCTGCTCACCGTCATCCCGCTGCAACTGCTGGCCTATCACATAGCGGTCATGCGCGGGTGCAACGTGGACCAGCCCCGCAACTTGGCCAAATCGGTCACGGTGGAGTAGGGGAGGAGTGGGATCTTGTTGGTGGCTTTTTTCAAAAAAAGCCGTCAGAAAGCAGGCATTCGCAGCACGGCTAGCGCGCATGCCTTGTGCCGTAGTTTGGCCAGGCATAGGGCAGGTGCGTGGAAGCGCTGCGCTATATCCAAAGCTGGCTGGGGCATTAAAGTAGCAAACCCTCCGAGGGTTTGTGCGAAAGTAATGGTCAACGCCTTTGCCCAGACAGAAAGTCTGTTGGATAATTTGGGGGTTTGGCAGCAAGAAACTAGGTTTTCGTAAACGCCCGGTGAAGCAACAAGTAGCGGGATAAGCGATGGGGCGCTGGTTGGTGATTTGGGTAATGTCTTGAGCTAGTAGTATTTGAAGGTGGAAGCAGTGTGGCTAAGTTTTCGCTAGCGTATACTGGATCAAAGTGGGGGAACGCTCCGACAGTAACTAAACGGTTCAACGGCGTGGTGCAACTTGGCGGGAAACGGAAAGGCAGACCTCCCAAATGCCGCATTGATAAAGATCGGGACTGAACCAAGAAATGCGGGAGCAAAATCGCGGGGAGCATTTTATCAGACCGAACAAGCGGACAGGTGAAGTGGAAATAAATGCGAGGGTTTTTAAAATAAATAATATGAACAACAAATAGAAGGAGGCTGCGTTTCAGGACTACATAGCCGAGTTTGGGAGTGGTTCGGTTACGAAGCGGGACTTTTGCTTTAGGAAGATACCTAGACTTCGGTCATCCGGTCGCAGCCTAGATCGCCCAGCACTTTCTACTCCACATTCATACTCACTTGCAGTACTGTATCATGGGCCCATTCCATGTCCCAACTGCCGATTATATACTGACCTTGCTTCTTAATTCAATAGTTGAAGGGTTTTAAATTTTAGGTCACAATTTTAAAACATCATTTTTTGAAAAATAAATTTAAGGAAAAAAATATTTAATTTTACCGACAATGAAATGACGCATCAAATACAACACCAACTTATGATGCAAAATTGTTTTGCAGGAGCAATTGGACATACTCCAACTGCCTTATACAGTGACGGGTTTGGATGAGATAGAAATTAAAGAAATAATTTCCGCTGCAAAGTATCAGAAGTTAGAAGCGAGACTGGCCAAATACGGAATTGAAATAATTGACGATCCAAAAAGTGTCTTGGTTCAAAAAATTTAAGATGCCATAATAGAAATGATTTACGTGGAAGAAACATTGCCAACTGTAAAAATTTCCATACATCTTGCCGATAAGCTAAATAAAAGTTACGGTTATCTTGCAAATATCTTTTCAGAAGTAATATTTACTTCTATTCAAAATTTTATTCTGCTTTAAAGAATTGATCGGGCAAAACATGAAATTGTTGAAGGTAAACTTTCATTTTCAGAAATAGCATGGAAATTAAATTACAGCAGTGTCACTCACTCATCAAATAAATTTAAAAAAATAGCAGGACTGAATACAAAAATTACCACCGAGTAAAATGCTAGTTTTACGGAATACCAAGCAGTTGCAAACAAAACTTTTTCACTCTACAAAAACAAAACCATGAAAAAATTATTATTACTTTCTCTGTTCACGATATTTGCGGGAAGCACATTTGCCCAAAAACAAACCTTTGACCTTATTACTTATACACCTCCACAAGGTTGGACAAAAAATGTGGAAGAAAATTTAATTAGCTACACAACTACGGACAGCAAAACAAATACCTGGTGTCGAATTCTTGTTATAAAAAGTACTATCAGCAAAGGAACCATTCAAGCTGATTTTGAAAGCGAATGGCAGGAATTGATTGTAAAAAATTATAACCCCATTGATAAACGAAAGGAAAATGCAATTCAGGAAGCCGAAGGCTGGAAAATAAAAGCCGGCAGCAGTAAATTTACTTTTAATAACAGTGAAGCCATGGCAATGCTTACCACCGCAAGCGGCTACGACCGATGTGTGAGTATTGTAGCGGTTACCAACAACCAGAATTATTTAAAAGATGTACAGGCAGTGATAGCATCAGTTGATCTGATAAGACCTGCATCAATTTCCTCCCAAGTGGAAAGTAATTCACAACCAAGTAATAATATCTTAGCGCCTTCTGTTATTGGAAAATGGTCGAAGACCTCAACCAGCAATTCAAATTACGCAGTAAGTAACGGCCTTCATCAATACCATAAAATGCAATACGAGTTCAAACCAAACGGAACGTATCAATTCTTATACAGGAGCTTCTCCTATATGCCCGATATATATTTTGCTAAGGAAAGCGGGACATACGTAATTCAAGGCAATTCAATTACTATTATCCCACAAACCAGCGTATTTGAGACCTGGACCAAGGCAACCACTATTGATGCCAATGGTAATAATGCTTCACTAGATAAGCTTGGCAAGTTAAAAAGTAGTCAAAAAAGGACACTAGAAAAAGTTACCTATCAGTTTACAAGTGAATATTTTTCTGGTATAAAAAAATGGCAACTTGTTTTGCAATATGATAAGCCCACAGAAAGAGACGGCCCTTATAATGGAGGAACTGCTTTTTCCAATGCCTGGCTTTATGGCAATGCAGAATTCCCCATCGAATATAAGTAGTATAAAAATATTCGCAAATGGGCTGTTTATTATGACAACAGTGCCAGTCTTTACCCCAAAAGCGAACCTTTGACTTCGCCATCTGCACTCCACCCAAAAGATTGAAGCAACAATAATAAAATAGGCAATATCGCTCTGGTAGATCTAAGTAATAAATGTAGTAAAGCCATTGTTGCTATAGTCTGCAAAGCAACCCGCGCGGCCGATCATTCGGAATGATTTCAGCCTAGACAATCCACTCATTGTTAATGAGAGGATTGTCTAGGCTTTTTTGGAAAAATATTAGTGATCCGGCGCTTTCAGGTTTTCATTTTCCCGCATTCTCCAGTGCTCGATCCAAGCAATAAAAGCAATGCTTGCCGTCATTTAGCCAAAAAGAACCCACTCTGGCCGAGCCTTGAGACTACCGTTGGGTAGTGGCCGGAAACTGGGGCAACCAATGTTGGCCCGATCGTACTCCCACTAGTCCACTTCTTCACCCATCCGCGCCCCCAACGGTTTGAGCAACAGGATCTTGAATTTCAATCTTAGCTTTTTCAAGCTTGGCAAAGGATGGATTTGGTATAAGATACGTCATTGGTAAAAATTTGGTTCAGCGCACTTTGTAGGGACTTTTAAAAGCGAAAGCATCAATACACACAACTTTGAAAAGTATGGTTTTTCGCTTGTAGGTGAAGTTAGCGGGCTTTTATCGGTACTTGGCAGGGTTTTGAGTGACTTACCGAAAGAAATTTTTCAAATATCGCATTATTCTTTGGCTTACTTTTATTTTATTTGTATTTTTGATGATGGGATAATGAGCTCAAAAGTAAGTGTTTTTATTAACTTGGTGAGTACGAACAAGCGTTTTGCGAAAGAGGAGCTTTTGTGCCAGCTTTGAAGGCTAGGAATTTTAAGGTACTGCACGGGTAGCCCAGTTGGGCAGTGAATTGAACATTTCCGCTTCAATTTTCTAATCTTCACAAAGTTTCAAAATATTGGCAGTAATTTTAGTCAACCCTCACTAAATGTAAATCAAAATGGACATTAAATATTTAAGAAAAATAGCGGTTATAAAGAATAATAGAATTGTTAAGCAACTAACACTTTATTTCAAAGAGTTTTATGACAAGACCTTGCAAACAAATTCTATATTAAAACAACAGTTTTTACAGTTTCTTCCATTTTTGTTGGCTTCTGTCATTACTGGTTTTATTGCCTTTTTATACAGTAAAATTTTTAACTATTCTGAACAATTATCGCTTTTTATCTACAATCAGAATAAATATCTTGTTTTTGTAACAACTCCCACGGCATTTTTAATTTCTTGGTGGCTTGTGAAGAAATTTGCACCTTTTGCAAAGGGTAGTGGCATACCACAAGTTATGGCAGCTGTTGAATTGACAAAACCAAATAAAAAGCATTTGATTGCTGAATTATTAAGTAAAAGAATAGTTTTGATCAAGATTGTCGCAAGTGCCATAAAAGTGATTGGGGGGGGGATTTTAGGAAGGGAAGGGCCAACTATTCAAATTTCAAGTTCCATTTTCAATCAAGTATATAAATGGTTGCCTAGTTGGTGGTCGCCAATTTCCCAACAAAATATTTTGATAGCAGGAGCAGCGTCAGGCCTAGCGGCAGCCTTCAATACACCATTGGGTGGAATCATATTTGCCATAGAAGAATTATCAAGATATCATATCAAGCACTACAAATCACCTTTGTTTATTGCTGTCATTATTGCGGGGCTTACTGCTCAAGGTTTTGGTGGTACTTATTTGTATTTAGGCTATCCCAGAACTAATTTCAACGGTTATATGGTATACGTTGGAATTATTTTGGTAGTAATAATCACTGGGTATTTTGGGAGCAAAATGTGTGTTGTTTTGTTAAAATTTATCAAATTTGTCAACTCTGTTACACATCATTGGAAACAAGTTGGAATCGTTGTTTGTTGTGGTTTGGTGGTGGCAACTTCAATATTTTTTTTAGGTACCGAAGCAATGGGTTCCGGTAAAGAAATAATGGAACGAACTTTATTTACAGAAAATAAAACGGTAGAATGGTATCTTCCATTTGCCCGAATGAATGGTCTCGTAGCTTCATTTGGATTTGGAGGAGCTGGCGGAGTTTTTGCTCCTTCATTAAGTTCAGGGGCAAGTTTTGGAGCACTAGTTGCTCAACTATTGCATTTAACAAATGAAAATGCAAATTTGCTTATCCTAATCGGAATGACAGGATTCTTGACTGCAGTAACACGAGCACCTTTTACTTCTGCAATTATTATTTTTGAAATGACTGACAGGCACAGCATTATTTTCTTTCTGTTACTTGGAGCATTTTTAGCCAATATCATTGCAAGTATGGTCGATAAACATTCTTTTTATGAGACACTTAAAGATAACTATTTGATGGAAATTAATAATAAATCTGCCGCTAACATTCAAGCAAACCGAACAGTTTAGGCAAAGAACTGGCGCATGGGTCGTTTGCGTTTATTTTTTAGCCACAGAGTTCTTTTTGAGTTTAAGCAAGGGCACAGCGGATCCCACTACTTTTTCATTGGCAAAACGAATGTTATTTTCTCTCTGAGAATTTGGGAAAATATCATTTCAAACCCCTTCAAAGTAACGTGTAGGCTTAATTCCTATCCACAACAGGCCGATGTTGCGGTTCATTTTGGCGTGTTGCCGGTCATCTGACCGATGTATTTGCCACTTGTAATCCCATTGGGTTTCTTTCAACATTACCAATCTTTATGGATAAGAGCGTTGCATTTTTTGGGTAAGCCGCTCAACTCCTTTCTATTGTAACAGATAAATTGAATGGCTGAGAACGTAAAATCATCCACTGGGCTAGTCCACTTCTTCACCCATCCGCGCCCCCAATCGTTTGAGTAACAGGGTTTTGAATTCCACCTCAGTCTTGTAGAGTTCTGCCACTTGGCGCGGGGAGACTACTTTCAGAAACTCGCGGTGGTACTTGCGCTGGGTGGCCACTTCCTTTTCCATCAAGTCAAACATTTTTTCCATCTCCCTTTTCAACTCGTCGTCGGTGAGGGTGAGGCCGCGCTTCCGCAATTGACGCAAATCTTTGCGAATTTGTTGTATTTCTTTGGCGTAGCTGTCATATACTGGCCAAAATTGCTTGGACTGATCGGTGCCAAGTTCGAGCCGCTGGGTAATCAGCCCAACTTTGATGGCCTCGACTTGGGTTCCGTTGCCCCTGTTGCCCCGGTCGGGCTTGTTCTGGGCTTGGGCGGCTTGGCTCAGGCCCATCACGCAAAGTAGCACAAAAAAGAAACTGGCTTTCATTGCTTTTTTCTTAAATATAGTAAATCTATCATTCATTTTTGGTCAAATAAAAAGCGTTGGGATTTATAAATAGTCTTCCAGATCTTCGGTATCAATCTCATTTTCCAACCACTCGGCGGGGACGTTGACCCCGGCATCCTCGAGGCCCAAGCTTTGGCCTGATTTGATGAAATATTCTACTACCTCAGTGTCATCCAGCTGGGTTTCTTGTAGCAGGTACTCCTCCACTTGGGCCGTGCTGAGGCTATTGATGTCCAATGGATTGGTTCCCGATTTGGGCACGAAAAAATAGGCCACCAACGCCAAGCTCAGGGCGGGCAGGGCATACTTGAGCTTTAGGCCACCCCAAGCCCATGCCAAGGTGTTGGCTCGGTCTGATTGCCCAATCTTGGCTTGGATCTGCATCGGCAGATCCTCAAAGTAGCCCTCCGGGATGGTAAACAACTCTTTCTCCTTTTTTAGATCGTCCAGTTTCATGTTGACAGACAAGTATTGGTAAAAAACAAGATTATATTATGATTGATCCATTGATTTGGCCAAGAAAGCTTCAATTTTCTTGACGGCGTGATGGTAGGATGCTTTGAGCGCCCCTACCGAAGTTTCGGTCACTTCCGACATTTCTTCGTAGGTCAGTTCCTCAAAATATTTGAGGTTGAACACTAGCCGTTGTTTGTCGGGCAAGGTTAGCAGTGCTTTTTGGAGCTTCAACTGAATTTCATCGCCGGTGAACCCAGCCCCGCTGTCCAACTTGGTGGCCAGTTCGCGGCGCACGTCGTGCAGGGGCACGAAGAACCGCCGCCGTTTTCGGCTGAGGAAATTCAGGCTCTCGTTGGCCGCGATCCGGTACAGCCAAGTATAGAGCTGGGATTCTTCGCGAAAATTGGCCAAGTGTTTCCAGGCTTTCACAAAAGTCTCTTGGGTCAAGTCATTGGCATCGTCATGATCAACCACCATTTTGCGGATGTTGGCATACACCCGTTGTTGATATTTGCGCACAATCTGGTTGAAAGCCCAATTGCGCGACGCTTCATCACGAAATTTGAGGATCAGTTCCTTGTCTTCAGCTTGCATCATTGCCTTGCTCGCGGGTTGGGCTGGGGGCTTGCTCAGATACATGTATGCCTTGGGTTCGCTCTGTGTATCGCTGTTGTGCTGCACCATTCGGGATCGCTTTTCGGTTACTGGTACTTTGACCCAACTTGGCGCCAAAGGTTTAATCGGCCCCCTTTTTTTGGGTAATATACTTAAATTTGACCGGGCCAAATGGGTCGGAAAACCAAAAAAGTTGATCTATTTTGTTGGTCATTGCCCAAACAAGCTAATTAATAGTTCGCTTTTAACAATTTTGCGGTATTCTTAAATGATCATGCACCAGCCCACTATTCCCACCGAAATCGGCAATTTATTGGCCGGTATCCTCCCACCCGAGCGGATCAAGGCCCGGGCCATTGATCGGTATGCCTATGCCAGCGATGCCAGTTTTTACTACTTGGTGCCCCAAGCCGTGGTCCAACCCGTTTCGCTGGCCGAGATCCAAGCGTTGTTCCAGTTTTCACGGGCACAGGGCATCAGCCTCACTTTCCGGGCGGGGGGAACCAGCCTATCGGGCCAGTCCATCACCGACGGTATTCTGGTGGACTTGAGCCAGCACTGGCGGGGGATCTGGCCCGAACAAAACGGGGAAACCGTCCGGGTGCAGCCGGGGGCCATTGGCAGTTCAGTCAACTTGGCCCTCAAAAAATACCGCCGCAAAATTGGCCCGGATCCCTCTTCGATCACGGCAGCCATGATGGGGGGCATCTTGTCCAATAATTCCAGCGGCATGTGCTGCGGCGTGGTGAACAATTCTTACCATACACTAAAACATATCCAGTTTGTGCTGCCCAATGGACTGGGCTTCGACACCGAAAAAGCAGCCGATTATTTGCGTTTTGAGCAGGAAGCCGCCGCCATTTGCCAAGGAGTGGCCCAACTCCGGGATCGCTTGTTGGCCAATCAAAAGTTGGTGCACAGAATCCGGGAAAAGTACAAAATGAAAAATACGGTTGGCTACGGTCTCAATGCTTTTTTGGATTACCAGCACCCGCTTGACATCTTGGCCCATTTGCTCATCGGGGGTGAGGGCACGTTGGGTTTCATTGCTGGGGCCGTGTTGCGCACTGTACCCGATTATCCGTATAAAATCACGGGAATGTTATATTTTGACGATGTGCTGGCGGCGTGCCGGGCCATTCCCGCGCTGGCCGCATCGGGGGCCGAAGCCTTGGAACTCATGGATCGGCCCGCCCTCCAAGGCTTGGAAGACCTGCCCTACGCCCCGCTCGAACTCAAATTGCTTACTGGCGACCAAACAGCCCTGTTGGTGGAATATCAAGCCAATACGGCATTGGAACTGGAACAAAAATTTACCAATGCTTCGCAAACTTGTTTGGCGACACTGCCCTTGATTCTAGCCCCCAAGTTTACCAGCGATGCCTACCAACAGGCCAAGTTGTGGAAACTGCGCAAGGGGGCTTATCCCTCCGTGGCGGCCGTCCGGCAAAAAGGGACTGCTGTTTTGCTCGAGGATGTGGCTTTCCCCGTGCCGGTGCTGGGGGAAGCGATCATGGGCCTGCGGGAATTGTTCAAAAAATACCGCTATGACTCGGCCAATATCATCGGCCACGCCAAAGACGGCAACCTGCACTTTATCTTGACCCAATCGGTCAATGAAGCCGCCGAAGTGGCCCGCTACGGCCAGTTCATGGAAGAGATGGTCGAATTGGTGATCAAAAAATTTGATGGTGCGCTCAAAGGGGAGCACGGCACGGGCCGCAACATGGCCCCGTTTGTGGAGGCGGAATGGGGGGGTGAGGCTTACCAGATCATGCAGTCGCTCAAGCAAATGGTCGATCCGGACAATTTGCTCAACCCCGGGGTGATCATCAATATGGATCGCCAAGCCCACCTCAAAAACCTGAAAACCCTGCCCATTGTGGAGGCCGAAGTGGACAAATGTGTGGAGTGCGGCTATTGCGAAAACCGCTGCCCGAGCCGCGATTTCACCCTCACTCCCCGCCAACGGATCGTGATCCGGCGGGCCTTGTCCCGTCTCCAACAAGAAAATCGGATGGTGGAACACCAAGAAATTTTGCGCGATTACACCTTTGATGGACTGGAAACCTGCGCGGTGGATGGCATGTGCGCCATTGATTGCCCAGTGGACATCAACACCGGCGAGCTGGTGAAACGGCTGCGCCGCGAAAACCACTCGCCCACTGCCCAGAAAAACGCGCTCCGGTTCGCCAAAAATTTCCGCTTGGCCGAAAACTTGGTCCGCCTGAGCTTGCGGACTGGGCACGGCCTCAACCGGCTCTTTGGCCCCAAGTTCATGCCCGGGCTTACTTCGGCCCTGCAATCGGTGGCCACCGGGATGCCCGGCTGGAACCAGCAACTGGGCCGACCATTGGATTGGGCAGCGGCCCGGCGATTGGCGGCCACTACCCAAGCCCGACTTCCGGCCATCACCACCGAGATCGTCTATTTTGCCACCTGCATCACCCGGATGATGGGCAGCCCCACCGATGAGGGCGACGGGGCCTTGGCCGCCCTGCTGCGGGTATCGGCCAAGGCCGGAATCCGCGTCCACCTGCCCACCGATTTGCCCGGTCACTGCTGCGGGCAGGCTTTTTCCTCCAAAGGCTTTGCCGGGGCTTTTGATCACAGTATCAACCAGACCGTGGCCAGCCTCTGGCAATGGACGAAGCAGGGCAAGTTCCCGGTGGTGATCGATGTGACCTCGTGCACCCACACGCTGCTGCACGCCCGCGAGCATCTGAGCAGCGAAAACCAAGCCCGCTGGGATCAACTCCAATTCATGGACAGCATAGACTATGCGGCCGATGTGTTGCTGCCCCGGTTGCCGATCCGGCGGCCCAAAAACCAAATTGTTTTCCATCCGGTCTGCTCGGTGCACAAAATGGGGTTGCTAAAAAAATTGGAAGAATTGGGCCAAGCCTGCGCCAAAGAAGCCGTTTTTCCCAGCGCGGCGGGCTGCTGCGGCATGGCCGGCGATCGGGGATTCTATTATCCGGGCCTCACTCAGGCGGCCACTGCGGCCGAAGCCACTGAGGTGAACCTGCACCAATATGAGGGCTATTATTCCTCGGCCAAGACGTGCGAAATGGCCTTGTCCGAAGCAGTGGGCAAAAATTACCGCTCCGTGTTGGCCTTGCTCGATGAAGTGAGCGACTGGCCAAACCAGTAAAAATCGACGGAGCTGACCAGATAAACTCAATTGCCAAGTGCTTGACCAACGTGCAAGCGGCCTTAGCTTGGGTTTTCTTTATTGGAACAAGTAATTAAAAATCAGTAGTTTAGGTTTTAGTTGGATCAAACAATGTGCGATTTCGGCCCGTTCGTACTGCTTGATCGGTTTCACAAAAAAATAGGTTTCGGGAGTTGCTTCCCGAAACCTACCCGCCCCTAAAAGTGACAAAATTATTGATCAAATTCCTTGCGCATCGCATCCAACACAAAATCCACGGTTTCTTCTTCCAGTTCGGTGCGCTTGATCAAGAACTCGCGCCCCTTGGACAGTACGCTCTTGGCCGTGTCCAAACCAATGCGCTGCAACTCCTCGATGATCCACTCCTCGAGCACATCGGAAAATTCAGTCAATTCCACATCTTCCTCATCCTCATCCAGTTCGCCCAGTTCGCGGAACACATCGATCTCCAACTCCACCAACCGGCTGGCCAGTTTGATGTTCTGGCCGCCCTTGCCAATGGCCAGCGATACCTGATCGCGCTTGAGATAGACGGCAGCCCGCCCGTTGGCCTCGTCAATCTTGGTACTGGAAATCTTGGCTGGGCTCAGTGCCCGGGCAATGAACAAATCTTGGTTGTCGGTATAATTGATCACATCAATGTTCTCGTTGTTGAGCTCCCGCACGATGGCGTGGATCCGCGAGCCTTTCATGCCCACGCAGGCCCCGACGGGATCGATCCGGTCGTCATAAGATTCCACCGCCACTTTGGCCCGTTCGCCCGGTTCGCGCACTACCCGGCGGATGGTGATCACGCCGTCGAACACCTCGGGCACTTCGCGCTCAAACAGCCGTTCCATGAACAGTGGCGAGGTGCGGGACAAAATGATTTTGGGGTTGCCGTTCACCATTTCCACCCGCAGGATGATCGCCGTCGCGCTTTCGCCCTTGCGGAACCGATCCTTGTAAATCTGCTCGGCTTTGGGCAGCACCAGTTCATTTCCCTCCTGATCGCGCAAAATGGTTTCCTTGGGCAGGGTTTGATAGACTTCGCAAGTAACGATTTGGCCAACTACCCCTTTATATTTATTGAACAAATTCTCTTTTTCCAGATCTTTGATCTTTTGGATGAGCGTTTGCCGGGCAGTTTGCACCATGCGGCGGCCAAAGTCGAGGATCTTGATGTTTTCGGCCACTTCTTCCCCGATCACAAAGTCGGGGTCAATGAGTTGGGCATCGGTGATTTTGATCTGGGTGGTCTCCTCAAATTCCTCCTCCTCATCGGCCACGATCTGGCGATAGCGCAAGATCTCCAAATCGCCCTTGTCCAAGTTGATGATCACGTCAAAGTTCTCATCGGTGTAGTACTTTTTCCTGATCATGGTCCTGAACACGTCTTCCAAGATGCGCAACATGGTGGGGCGATCCACGCCCTTCATTTTGGCAAATTCTTGGAACGATTCAATGAGCGCTCCGTTTTCCATAGTCAATCGTATTTAATAGTTGTGATTTCTTTAAATGTTATTGGCTGGTTTGGCCGCAGGTTTACCGGGTTTTTCTTGCCCCAGCACCACCAGCACTTTGGCCGATTTCATTTCGGCAAAGGGGATGATGGGCACTTCGGGAGCGGGTTCTTCAGTGGTGGCGGGCTTCTTTTTCTTTTTGGTGGGCAGTTCCAGCCCTACTCCCAGCTCGGTCACGGCGATCAACTTCCCCTCGCGGGTAGTCTCGTCGGTCAGCTCCACGCGCAGCAGGCGGCCCATGTTGGCCACGTATTGGCGGTACAATTTCAAAGGTTGCTCCACGCCCGGCGAAGAAACCTCCAATAAATACGGCACTCCCACCAAGTCTTCGGCTTCGAGTGCCTCCCCCAGTTTACGGCTTGCTTGGGCGCAGCGGTCAATGTTGATGCCGGCATCCCCGTCCAGGATCACAATGATACGGGCGCGGTCTTTGCGCTCCTGCACGATCGCCTCCACCAAAAAAATATCATCCCCCTCCAAAAAACCTGGAGCAGAAACCAGTTCGGTCACCATGTCTTTGATACTATTCGCCATCGTTGTTGCCCTAAGTCTAAGTGCTTTGATACGAAAAAAAGCCTTGCTTCGTTGAAATGAAAATAGGGGACAAGTCCCCCATCATGTAAGTTTCCACGAAAGTTAACGCGAAATTAGTGAATTGGGCCGAAATTCCAAAATTTCCCAAAATCAATTGGCCCAGATTTGTAGATTCCCGGTTTTAGGTTAATTTTGTGCCCTCAATTTTTATGTGACCCAACAAGAAAACAGATTAAAAAAGTCATGACGAAAAATCATTATGAGACTGTGTTCATTTTAACTCCCGTTTTGTCTGAGGCCCAGATGAAGGACGCAGTCGAGAAATTCAAAGAGGTACTGGTATCGCACAAAGCCGATGCCTACCATGTGGAAGAGTGGGGACTAAAGAAATTGGCCTACCCCATCAATAACAAATCGACCGGTTTTTATGCTTTGTTCGAGTATTCGGGCGAACCGACCATCGTTAAATTATTGGAGACCGAGTTCCGCCGTGATGATCGCGTGCTGCGCTACTTGACCGTATCGTTGGATAAATATGCCTACGAATACAACGAACGCCGCCGCAAAGGAGCCTTCAACAAGAAGCCCGAAGCCGCTGCTGCCGCTACCCCCGCTGCTACCACAACTCCCAACAAGAAAAAAGACGAATAACGAGCCATGCCACTGATCAACGAACCGGTTGTCCGCAACCAAGAAAACCGCAAGAAATATTGCCGTTTTAAGAAAAGCGGGATCAAGTACATCGATTACAAGGATCCCATCTTTTTGTTGAAGTTTGTCAATGAGCAGGGCAAATTGCTGCCCCGCCGCATCACCGGCACCAGCCTGAAATTTCAGCGCCGGGTATCGCAGGCCGTAAAACGTGCCCGCCATTTGGCCTTAATGCCATACGTAACCGATTCCTTGAAATAGGTTCATCTTTTGACCATTCAAAATCCAACATTTAACAATTTGTTTTGTCATGGAAATTATTTTGAAAGAAGACTTTACCGGTCTTGGCTATAAAAACGATATAGTAAAGGTAAAAGACGGCTTTGGCCGGAACTACCTCCTGCCACGCGGGGTAGCGATTTTGGCTACCGAATCCAATCGCAAGATTGTGACCGAAAACGTGAAACAGGCAGCCCATAAAGCTGAAAAGGTAAAAACTGCCGCTTTGAACATTGCCGAGCAAGTGGGTGACATGGTGCTTTCCATCGTGACCAAAGCTGGCGAAAGCGGCAAGATTTTCGGCGCGGTTACCTCTCTCCAAATCTCTGATGCCCTGAAAGCCAGAGGTATTGAGGTTGATCGGAAGAAAATCGCCCTCAAAGGGGAGGTCAAAATGCTGGGTGATTATATCGCCGTGCTCGACCTGCACAAAGAAGTGAAGAAAGAGGTAGCATTTTCCGTCATTGCGGGCTAGTTCCCCTTCCATTATCACCAAAAAAGGCAATAAGACCCACGTTTTATTGCCTTTTTTTATTGCCCAGATCATCAACCAATAAAATCGGGGCCGCCTATTATATCAATTTTTATTAACTTGCGTTCAATAAACTTGAACCTGCTGTGTCAAAAGTCAAAACGGCTTATTTCTGCCAAAACTGTGGCTATCAGTCGCCCAAATGGATGGGCCGCTGTCCCTCTTGCCAGCAATGGAACACCATTACCGAAGAGATCGTCCAACAAGA
>JBBQXF010000006.1:0-77755 GCA_038209965.1 Cytophagales bacterium
AACCACCAGCTTGGATCACCCGATCAAATGCGCTTCTGTCCACAATCAAATCTTTGAGCACCGGGAATGGCTTGGCACGCCACGGTTCGACCACGATGGTATCGCCATCCTTGAAAGTTCGCATGTGCAACTGGCAAGTGGTGGTTTGGGTGGGGCCGTGGGGGTGGCCGTTGATGTACATACTGCAAGATCCACAAATCCCTTCGCGGCAATCGTGATCAAACGCGATAGGATCCTCCCCTTTTTGCAATAGTTCTTCGTTCAACACGTCAAACATTTCCAAAAACGACATTTCAGTTGAAACATCGTTCATTTTATACTCGACCATTTTGCCGGAGCTATGGGCATCTTTTTGCCGCCAAACTTTGAGTTGAATTTTCATGGCTATTTTTTTGCTAGTAAGGACGTTTAAACAAAATTCAACACCTATTTGTAGCTGCGCTGGGTCAACTTGACATTCTCAAAATTGAGCTCCTCTTTGTGGAGTTCCGACTGTTCGTTCTCGCCTTTGTATTCCCAAGCGCTAACGAAGGCAAAACCCTCATCATCGCGCAGGGCTTCACCCTCGGGGGTTTGGTATTCTTCCCGGAAGTGGCCCCCACAGGACTCTTCGCGCATCAGGGCATCGTCGATCATCAATTCGCCCAGTTCCAGAAAATCGGCAACCCGGGTAGCTTTCTCCAAGGTGATGTTTAGCTCTTCGTTGCTGCCGCCCACGCGCACGTCGCGCCAGAATTCGGCCCGAAGTTCGCGGATTTTGGCTTTGGCCCCTTTCAGTCCGTCGGCATTGCGCGACATCCCGCAGTAGTCCCACATAATTTTGCCCAATTCTTTGTGGAACTGGTCAACGGTTTTTTTGCCATTGATGCTCAGCAAAGTTTTGACCCGGTCCTTCAAACTATCTTCTGCTTCCTTGAAAGCGGGGTGATCGGTGCCAATATTGTCATTCCAACCGATATTGGCCAGATAATCACCTAAAGTATACGGAATTACAAAATAGCCATCAGCCAAGCCCTGCATCAAAGCCGAGGCTCCCAGCCGGTTGGCCCCGTGGTCGGAGAAGTTGGCCTCGCCCAAGGCATACAGCCCCGGAATATTGGTCATCAGGTTATAATCCACCCAAAGGCCGCCCATCGTATAATGGACTGCGGGGTAAATCCGCATGGGGGAAGTATAAGGGTTTTCGCCGGTAATCTTTTCGTACATATCGAACAGGTTGCCATATTTGGCCCGGATGGTGGCTTCGCTGTCGCGTTTGATCGCATCGGCAAAGTCCAAATACACTGCCAGTTTGGAGGTGCCCACGCCCCGGCCTTCATCGCACATGTATTTGGCATTGCGGCTGGCTACATCGCGGGGCACCAAGTTGCCAAAAGAGGGGTATTTGCGTTCGAGGAAATAATCGCGATCTGCTTCGGGGATTTCGGGGCCGGGCCGGGTTTCATCCGCTTTCTTGGGCACCCACACGCGTCCGTCGTTGCGCAATGACTCGGACATCAGGGTGAGTTTGCTCTGGTGATCGCCTGAAACGGGGATACAAGTTGGGTGGATCTGGGTAAAGCACGGGTTGCTGAACAGTGCGCCTTTCCGGTGGGCCCGCCAAGCGGCTGAGGCGTTGCAGCCCATGGCATTGGTGGACAGGAAAAACACGTTGCCATAGCCACCGGTGCAAATCAGCACGGCGTGCGCTGAATGGGATTCTATTTTGCCCGTGACCAAGTTGCGGGTAATGATGCCCCGGGCCTTGCCGTCCACCACTACAAGATCCAGCATTTCGGTCCGGGTATACATTTTTACTTTGCCAGCCGCAATTTGCCGGCTCATGGCGCTGTAAGCCCCGAGCAACAATTGTTGGCCGGTTTGTCCGCGGGCATAAAACGTGCGGGACACTTGCGCACCGCCAAATGAACGGTTGGAGAGCAAGCCGCCGTACTCGCGGGCAAAGGGCACGCCCTGGGCCACACATTGGTCAATAATGCTAACGCTCACTTCGGCCAACCGATAGACGTTGGCCTCGCGGGAACGGTAATCGCCCCCTTTGATGGTATCGTAGAACAGGCGGTAAACGCTGTCCCCGTCGTTTTGATAGTTTTTGGCGGCGTTGATGCCCCCTTGGGCCGCAATGCTGTGGGCCCGGCGTGGGCTATCTTGGTAACAGAATGCTTTGACATTGTAGCCCAATTCGGCCAATGAAGCTGCTGCCGAAGCGCCAGCCAAGCCTGTGCCCACGACGATAACATCGTACTTGCGTTTATTGGCCGGATTGACCAACTTCAGGTTGAACTTGTGCTTTTCCCACTTTTTTTCAAGTGGCCCTTCAGGTGTTTTGGAGTCTAGTTTCATAGACAATTGGTTTATCCAATAAGAGAAATGAGATGTTTGCCAAAATTGTTTGGAATTTCCCGGTATAATCAGGTCAGATACATGACAATCGGGATGATGGCATAACCTGCCGGGATCAGGATGCTGAAAAATTGGCCAGTTGCTTTGATCAAGGGGGTGTATTTGGGGTGGCTGAGCCCCAAGGTCTGGAATGCACTGGCAAACCCATGCGACAAGTGGAACCCGAGCAGCGCCATGCTCACCACATAAAAAACAACAATGGGGAGGATTTTGAATGCTTCCGTGGCCACCAAATGCAAGTTCTTGACCTCAATCCCGGCCTCATAGGCAATGGGGGGCACTTCGCCAAACTTCATCCGCCACCAAAAAGCGGAGAGGTGGACGGCCAAGAAAATGAAAAGGGCACTGCCCAAAATGCCCATGTTCCGCGAAGCCCAAGTGGAGGACTTGTTTACAAAAGCATATTGTACAGGCCGAGCTGCCCGGTTTTTGAGCGTGAGTAAAATGGACTGTAAAATGTGGAGCAGGATGAACACAAAATTGCCAATGGAAACCACTTGGATCAGTGGGTTGTGGCCCATGAACTGGGCGTAAGTGTTGAACGCTTCCCCGCCATCATTTTTGAGCAACTGCAAATTCCCGATCAGGTGGATCACCAAAAAAAGGCAAAGGAACAAACCAGTGAGGGACATCAATACCTTGCGGCCCAAGGTACTTGTGAAACTTTGGATAAACCAGTTCATTGGGTTGAATTAGTTTGATTGATAGAATTGACTGCTTGCTTATTTTTGGCCAAAGTTACAGGCCAAACTGACACCAAGCAAATTTAAATGCTTTGCCGAACCATTATGTTCGGTCTGGTTCACGCATTTTTCTTGAAGAGGGAATCGACAAACTCTCGGCGGTTGAATACTTGCAAATCTTCGATTTTTTCACCCACCCCAATGTATTTGACCGGGATCCGGAACTGATCCGAAATGCCAATGACCACGCCTCCCTTGGCTGTGCCATCGAGCTTGGTGATGGCCAGCGCCGTCACCTCGGTGGCAGCGGTGAATTCCTTGGCCTGAATGAATGCGTTTTGTCCAGTGCTGCCGTCCAGCACCAACAAAACTTCGTGGGGAGCATCGGCCAGCACTTTTTGCTGCACCCGCTTGATTTTGCCCAGTTCGTTCATCAGGTTTACTTTGGTGTGCAGGCGGCCCGCCGTGTCAATGATTACAATATCGGCATTCTGGGCCACGCCCTGCTGCACGGCATCGTAAGCCACCGATGACGGGTCGGTGTTCATGCCGCGCTCGATCACGGGCACGCCCACCCGCTGGCCCCAGGCCTTGATCTGGTCCACGGCGGCAGCACGGAAGGTGTCGCCCGCCCCAATGATAACGCTGTAGCCCCGGTTTTTAAACTGGGCGGCCAATTTGCCAATGGTGGTGGTTTTACCCACGCCATTCACCCCCACGACCATAATCACATAAGGCTTTTTGTCTTTTGGCACCGAAAAATCATCATGGTCTTGGCTGTGGTTCTCGCTCAGCAAGGCTGTTATTTCATCGCGGAGGATAGAATCTAGTTCGTTGGTGGTCACGTATTTGTCTTGGGCCACCCGGGCCTCGATCCGCTTGATGATCTTGACGGTGGTTTCCACCCCCACGTCGGAGGCGATCAAGATATTTTCCAGTTCGTCCAGTACTTCTTCATCCACTTTGGACTTACCAGCAACCGCCTTGGCTATTTTGTCAAAGAAACCTTGTTTGGTTCGCTCTAGGCCCTTGTCCAATGACTCTTTATTTTCTTTTTTGGCGAAAAAACCGAATAGGCCCATAAAGATTACGCGAAAATAGTTAGTAAAAACCAGCCATTACCACTCAAAATAGTAATGTTGATTGGCTGCAATTTGCACGTTTTTTTTGAGTTTACGCCAAATAACGGCCAGATTTGCCCCCGCTCGGGGACAAAAACTGAACTGCGCGTGTTGTTGTGTCAGCTACCCACTAAACCACCCAAGAAATGAAACCCAAAACAGCCCTCGTAATTGGCGCCACCGGATTGGTGGGAAGCACCCTGATCCCCCTTTTATTGGCTAGCCCCGCCTACAATAAAGTCATTCTGCTCGTCCGCAAGCCGCTGGCGCTGGCCCATCCCAAGCTTTCGCAGACCGTTCTTGACTTCGATCACCCCGATCCGGCACTGCTCCGGGGCGATGATCTGTTTTGCGCTATTGGAACCACACTGAAGAAAGCTGGCTCCAAGGAGAATCAGTATAAGATAGATTGTACCTACCCTTATGAGCTGGGCAAACTTGCCCGCGCCAATGGCTGCCAGCAATTCGTTTTGGTCTCTTCGCTGGGGGCCGATGCCCAATCGAGCAATTTCTATTTGCGCACCAAGGGCGAACTGGAGGCCAAGATTACTGGATTGGGATTCCACAACTTGGTCATTGTGCGACCCTCGCTCATCTTGGGCGATCGGGGCGAGTTGCGGGTGGGCGAGCGGATTGGAACGGTGGCGGCGACCTTCCTCGGCCCGTTCATGGTGGGCAGCCTGCGAAAGTACCGAGGCATTACTGCCGAAAAAATAGCCAAAGCTATGCTGACCTTGGCCAACGGTGGCTTTCGGGGCAAAACGATCGTGGAGTCCGATAAATTGCAAGCCTATTGATTTCTTTTGCCTAGCTTTGATTGCTAAACCTCAAAAGCCACTGCCATGATCAAATTTGCTTACACCATCCTTTACGTAAAAGACGTAGCAGCAGCAATCGGCTTTTACGAAAACGCATTTGGTTTTGCCAAAAAATTCATCACCCCAGAAAATGACTATGGTGAAATTGTGTCGGGCGATACTACCCTTGCTTTTGCAACTACCACGCTGGCCAACTCAAATCTGAACGCGGGGTTTATTCAAAGTGGTTTGCAAAACCAGCCATTTGGGTTCGAGATGGGTTTTACTACCGACGATGTTGAGGCAACCATAAAATCGGCCGTTGCCGCCGGTGCAGTTATCGTGGAAAATCCCAAGACCAAACCTTGGGGACAAGTGGTTTCATACCTCAGGGACTTAGATGGCTTTCTAATTGAGATTTGCACTCCGATGGGCTAACCGGGCAACCCAATCCAAGCCCATGATGATGACTACCAAAGAGGATTAGTTGAAGCGTAAGCGTCAAAAAAACAATCACCATGCACTACCGACTACTTCTTTTGGGCGTTTGGGCGATGTTGGGACTGGGCTCCTGCCAACCGGCCACTTTTAATGGATCCCAGCCCCTGCCCAACGGGGTATGGGCCCAGCCCGTGCGTTTCACAGCCAACATAGCCGATCCGGCTGCTGTGTATGATCTGCGGGTGAGCATCCGATTTGCCGCCCAGATCCGGGAATCGGCCATTAGTGCCACGCTCAAGCTCACGAGCCCCAGCGGCGAAGTGACCGAACATCCAGTCCAGATCGTGCTCCGCGACCCCCAATCTGGCAAGTTTATGGGCGAAGTATTGGGCGATATCGGCGATGTGGAAGTACTGGCCCTGTCTCGCTTTAAGTTTGCCGAAGCGGGGAACTATGCCCTCGAACTGGCCCATACTATGCCCAGCCCGCAAATTGGCCCGGTAATGGAACTAGGCATTAAAATTGTTAGAGCTGATTAAACCCCTTCCAATGACTGTTAATAAAATAGGCTATTTACTCATGTTTTTGCTCCTACTGGGCCAACAGGCCCACGCCCAGCCAGCCGAGAGCCGACAAATCAGGAGTGGAGTTGCGCTTTTGCCGCTCACTGCGGGGGTCGCGATCCACACTTCGTTCAAAAACTTCCAAAATGCCGCCATTCCAGCCAACGGGCTGGTGATCAATACCCAAGACGGCTTAGTGCTAGTGGATGCCACTTGGGACAATTACCTAGCCAAAAATCTGCTCAAAGAAACTGATCAAGCATTTGGCGGCAAAGTCCGATATGTGCTGGTGACCAGCGCCCACGAAGACCGGATCGGCGGGTTGGCTTTTTGGCAACGACAGGGGGCCAAAGTGATCTGCCACCGCATTACGGCCCTAGAACTAGTGGCTCGGGGCTTTGCGGCCCCGGAGATCGTGCTGGCTGGCGACTCGGTGCTCACGCTGGGCCAAGTCCGCCTCGAGGTTTGCTTCCCCGGAGCGGGGCACACCCCCGACAATTTGGCCGTTTGGTTGCCCGAAGCCCAGATCCTGTTTGGCGGGGGCTTGGTGCGCTCAGCCACCACTCGGGGACCGGGCGATACCGCCGACGCCGACCTGATCGGTTGGAAAGCTGCCCTCGAGATCCTCCACCAACGGTACTTGCAAGCGCGGATCGTAGTGCCGGGCATCGGCCCGTTTGGCGGGGCCGATTTGCTCAAACACAGCCACAACATCGTGGTGCGGGCCATCAACAAATAGCCTGTGGCGTTTTCAATCCCGGTGATGATCGCACCGCCGTTTTTCATTTTCCCAATCAAGAAAAATAGCCGTTTTTGCCATTGTAGGTTGGTTCAATATGACACCTTCAACGCGTAATCCCCCAAAAAACCGCTCATTGCCTGTTGTACCATTTCTTGCGCGGTTTTATTTGACCATTCTGCAAACGGCCTTGGGCTCAACTTTTTGCCACCCCCTAGCCTAAACTAAAGCAGCTATTGCCCGGGGGCCAGCCTTGACACTCTACGGCCCGGCCCCGCGCTGACATACACACTGTGCCACCTCCCAAAGTCTAGGTTGAAAACCATTCAAAGTACAAAGCCAGTTGGCCCCCTTTAAAGTCCTATCATTGAGAAGCAACCTATTTTCCAACCGGGAAGCCCGCCGTAGTGTGTATTTTATCCGCTGACCCAGTTCTCGACTTCGAGAAACTTCCTTATTTTTGAGTAATCAAATACCTGATACGCATGAAACCAATGGCCTGGTTGTTATCCCACCTCCTTTTCGGGTGTCTTTCGGCTTTGGCCCAGACCCAGCCCGAAAGCCCACCTTCAGCAGTCATTGGCCTAAGGCTGCACCGGGGCTTCATCATCCCCCATTCCGATTCAATTGCTGACATTTCTTTTTCCAAACCTTATCGACTGGAGCTGGATGCCAGTCTACACCTGACCAAACAAAGCGTCTGGCAATATTGCAATTGTTTCCCCCGCGTGGGCCTGAGCTTTTTCTACACCAATTTCGATAACCGGATCATTTTGGGCGATGCCTTTTCGGTGATGCCCTACATTGAACCCCACTTCCGGGCCGATAAAAAACTCAACTTTTCTTTTCGCTTTGGGTTGGGGGCCAGCTACCTCAGCAACGTATATGACGCAGCGACCAACCCTCGCAACTTATTTTACAGTTCGCCCGTCAGCTTTTTGCTCATGGCCAATCTATCGGTCAATTATAGGATCACACCCCAGATTTGGGCCCGACTGGCCGGCAATTACAACCACATTTCCAATGGCGGGCTGCAAAATCCCAACAAAGGCATCAACTTCCCCACCGTGAGCTGGGGGATCGATTATGTTTGGCCAGCCCATAGTTTCCAGCCTTACCACAAAGTGAGCAACTGGCGCCAACTGCACCCACAACGGCGAAGCTGGCAAATCGCAGGGTTTGGCGTGGCCAAGAAAGCATTTCGCGAAGAAAGTCAACGGTTTGCCGTTGTGGGTGTGGCCATTTCGGTGAGCCAAGTGGTCGGCAAGCTCCATGCCCTTACACTAGGCGCTGAGTACATTGCCGATTTTGCCCAAAAAGCAACGATCCGAAGGCTGGGGAAAGTAGGCGATTTTCAAGATGTTGGTATATTTGTAGGCCATGAGTTCCTGATCGGAAAGTTTAGTTTATCGCAGGCACTGGGCGTTTACTTGGTATCGCACTCCAACAACCTCGATCCGGTTTATCAACGCTATGGACTTACTTACCAATGGACCGAACGGATCGCGGTGGGAATAAACATGAAAGTCCACCGCAATGTGGCCGATTTTTTGGATCTGCGGATGATCTACTCTGTCCGAAAAAAATAATGCACAACTGCGCTTGAATGGGTGTGCGCTTATTCCATTCCGAAACGACTGATAAAACAATCGAACTGCAACACATGAAACGTCGACAATTTTTGGGACAAACCCTGCTGGCTGGAGCCGGTACTTTGGCCGCTACTACCACTGCTCCCGTCTTAGCCGCTCCATTTTCCCCGCTGCCCCTCACCAAAGCCCTGCCGCCAGAGCCGGATGCCGCCCAAAAACATTGGATGAACCTTCGCTTTGGCATGTTTATCCACTTTGGGATCAATACTTTTTACGATGAGGAGTGGAGCCAAGGCCAACATGCTCCCCAAGGGTTTAACCCCACCCACTTGGACACCGACCAGTGGTGCGCTACGGCCAAAAAAGCCGGGATGAAATATGTGGTCTTGGTGACCAAACACCACGATGGATTTTGCAATTGGCCCACGGCCTACACCGATTATTCGGTAAAATCATCCCCCTATCAGGGCGATGTGGTGGCCGAAGTGGTCAAATCAGCCCGCAAGCACGGCCTAGAGGTGGGTTTGTACTATTCGCTGTGGGATTGCCACGAAAAAACCCACAACGCCGATGAGCCCGCCTATGTGGAGTTTATGATCAACCAAATTACCGAGTTGCTCACCAACTACGGGCCCATTGTGGAGTTTTGGCTGGACGGGATGTGGAAAAAGCAATCCACTGGCTGGACCGATGCCCTCGGCAAACGTGCCCCAGTTGAGACATTCATGCAGGCCTGGCGCAATGAGGGTGCTTACCGCTGGCAGATCGACCGGATATACCAACTGGTCAAAAAACTGCAACCCAACTGCCTGGTAATGAACAATGCCACAACCGAATATCCGGGCGTACCCCTGCACCCGGTCGATGGCCGGTCGGGCGAGAAAGCGACCAAGGTGGTAGTCGACCAAAAACATTGGACTTTTGCGGCCAAAGAACGCTACTTGCCCCTGCAAATTGAGACCACCATGTCGCGAAAAGGCCACAAGGGCAAATTCAATTCCGGATCTTGGTTCTGGCACGAAGGCGATACCACCGCGCCGACCGTGGCCCAGATCCGGGAGTGGCTGGACATAGCGGCCAAAATGGAAGCCAACTTATTGCTCAACGTCGGCCCGATGACCAATGGCCAGCTCCGGCCCGAGGATGCGGCAGTGTTGGGCAAGTTGGGCAGTTGACACTTATCACCGCACCCACTTGGCCCCATGCCCGACTATCCGCTGCCCGACGAGACCATCCAAGTGCCGCGCTTCGAGGAGGCAGCGGGGTTTTTCACCACCCCCGCCCGATCCAAGCAGATGGGCCGCATCCGCTCGGCCAATACCAAGCCCGAGCGCCGGCTTCGCCAGGCCCTGTGGCAAATGGGCCTCCGCTATCGCCTATGCTACACCAAAATTCCCGGCAAACCGGATTTGGTTTTTGTGGGCAAAAAATTGGCGGTTTTTGTCGATGGCGAGTTCTGGCACGGCTATGACTGGGCGAACAAACGGGCCAAGATCAAAACCAACCAAGCTTTCTGGTGGCCCAAGATTGAGCGCAATTTGCAGCGCGACCGCGAAGTGAATGCCCAGTTGGCTGCCTTGGGCTGGACGGTGCTGCGGTTTTGGGAGCAGCAGGTGCAACACGAACTGGGCACCTGTGTTAGCCAGGTCCTAGCCCATTTGACCCAGCAATCAGCCGATTATATGGCCGAGTGATTGGCCAATAAACACCAGTAAGAGGGTGAACCGCACTATGTTGAGTGCCAAATTCTAACCTTCGCTCGGTCGCAGAGCCTAATGTGAGTGGTCTGGGCGACCCCATCACAGGCCCTTCCGATGATTAAACATATCATCCCTTCCTTACTTCATCGGCGATTTCCAAGAGGGCATAGAGGATTTTGTTGCGCTCCGTACCCGCGTCCGCACTGCTGATAACCCCTCGGCGTTCCTGCTTTTTGAGTTCGTTCCATCGGCTTGCTTGGAGTAGGGCATCGTTGTGGAGGTCGGCATCTTCCTTGATGAATCGGAGCAGTTTGTCAAAAGCTTCGTCAGTTTTCCCCTTGCGAACGAGGTCTTTTGCTTCCCTGGCTACGACCGATTCGGGTGGTTTTTCGTCCGAGGGTTTCCATTGGAGGGCTTTTTCATTGCCGTCCTTTACATAAATTGCCCAAGGGAAGTCAGTGGTGAGCGTGGCTTCTTCGCGGTAAAGCCCTCGGGTATTTTCCGTTTTTGCTCCGGTCTTGGTTTTGATGAAGTCCGTGGCATTTTTCCAAGCGGTTTCAAGGCTGTTGTCTTCGGCGAGTGCCTTGTAAAAAGCGATGGAAAGCTCAGTCGCAATGTCGTCCTTGATCGCTTCAGAAGTAGCAATCACCACGGGGATGCCCAGATCCGTCAGTGCTTTGGCGTGCTGTTGGGTAGAGCAGCCATTCAGGAAGATAAATCGTAGGGATTTCTGCCTCGCCAGAAAGGGGTGTAAGCCCTCCGCATGGGCGATGGATTTTGTGCCGTCCAAGTGCTGTAGGAGCAGTTCATAGCTTTGTGCATGACCGCCGTAATGCAGCCCCGCGATTTTGTCCTTGTACTTTTCGCTTTGGAACAAGTCAAAAAACTGCTCAATGGATACATTTGCCTTTTCTAAAAGTTCATACTTCCCTTTTTGTATTAATTTTTGGAGGGCATTGCTCACTTCTTTCAGCTCTCTTGGCAAGTTGCGGAGGTATTGCGCCCTGTCTTCGAGGTCATTAGCGAAAGTAAGCAAGATATAAAATTGGTATGACATGGTGCTAATTTATTTATAGACGCTTGGTGACTGTTTAAGTAGCAAATTAATGAATAGATTTACTTTGATAAACTGTGGGTTTTGCAAGATTCGCATGTTGTATTTTCTCACTATTTTAATAGCCCCGTGCATTCTGGCCAATACTTTTGTCTCATGATAAGTTCAGAAACGTAGAACTATTTTGACTTAATTTTCATCGCCCAAATGACTTGTTCGACTGTATAATTGTTAAGAGGCCAAAGCTTTTCACCCTGCTTGATTGGTACCCCTTTGCCCCGTTTCCATTCCTTGGGTTGATTTTGACAGGAGGGTTACCCGTTCCAGCCCCCAGCGGTAAAGTTAGCCAACTTTGCCACTAGTCCAAAAGTGGCCCATAGTTGCCGAAAGTCACAGACTTTCGCTTATTCTTGCGGGGAAGCCACAGACTTTGCCGAACGGAGGCAGACTCGCTTATTCTCGCGGCAAAGCCACAGACTTTGCCGAACGGAGTTGAAAAAACAAAATTGCACTCGTTTTTTCTAAACAACAACAATAGTACAAACTTGGACTAACGCGGTAAAATCTCTATTAATGAACATTTTTCTGTTTAAATTTGTATGTCTTTGTCTGTAATTTCATTGATTTGATGAATAACCGCATCCAATTCTTGCGCACTTATGAGCAAATTTTCTAATACAATCGTATTAAATTCATCTGCCACATTTTCTTTGTTGTAAATAGAAATTAACCCTAAAATATTAGCCAATGGTCTTCTGGTTATATGGCTGTTGAAGAATGCGGCATCACGTAGTTTTTGGTTGGCATCATGGAGATGTTGGGTACGTTCCCTCACCATTTCTTCCAAACGTTGGTTGTGTGTATCTGTTTCATTCTTTGATTCCTGCAAATTATTCATTTGTTGCTCAAGCAAATGGTTATTTTTTTGCTTTAATTTGTTTATTCTACACAACATGCGCATAAAAATTATCAAAAAACAAATTAAAAGTAAAAGTAACGAAGCAATCAGGTATTGTTTGACAATCCATTTTTTTTGGTTTTGGTTTTGTGTTGTTTGTACTTTCTTTTCTTGCAACAAAAGTTTATTTTCTGATTCTTTTCTCTTTAATTCTATATGTTCGATGTTTTGTTGGGTTTTTTCATTAAAAACACTGTCTTTATACTGCATATAAAGCACTTGATAATCAAAGGCTTTTTGATAATGATGGAGTTCATGATGCAGGTAAGCAAGGTTTTTATACGCTTCGCTTATCTCCAATTTGGATTGTTGCGCTTGGGCTAAATGCAAACATTCAGAGGCCAAAAGAATGGCATTCTCGTATTGATGGGTTGTTTTGTAAATCGATATGATGGCCTCATAAACGACTATTAGTCTGAAATCATCTTGTAACTGTTTACTTATTTCGGTCGCTTTTTGCAAATAAAGGAGTGCTTTCTCAAATAGTTCTTTTTTACCATATACTTGCGCAATATTCACTAAACTTATAACCTCACTTTGCTTGTTTTGCATCATTTCCGCTATTTTCAAAGCTTCTAAAAGATAACTTAAGGCTTTATCGTAGTCTTTTTTATTGATATAAATCAATGATATATTATTGAGGCTAGTCGTGATAGCTTGCTTGTCTTGTCGTTTTTTATCCATATCAAGGCATTTTTCATAGTACAACAACGCTTTATCATCCTCTCCTTTCAAATAGAATATGGTACCAATATTACTCAAGCACATACTTATATTTTGTTTATCATCTAATGACTCACTGATCGCAAGGGATTTCATGTAATATTGGAGTGCTTTATCGTATTCCCCTTTGAAGTCGTGGATTACGCCCATATTGTTCAATACAATCGCTTCGCCAAGTGCATAGCGTATTTTTATAAAGATTTGACGAGCTGTTTCATAATGTTGAAATGCTGCGGGATAATCATTTGTATTGGCATAAACTACCCCAATATTAACATGGGCAAATCCTTCTCCCTTGCAATATTGCTTTTTTTGTGCCAGAGCGAGTGCTTGTTCGCCAAACTTCATGGCTTTTTGATTATCTGAAAAATTATATTCATAGCTTAATTGATTGAAAAGATTAACGCGAGTAGTGTCTATTGTAGCCTTATCCAAAACACGCACCAAGCTATCTATCTTCGCATCTTGTGCAAGAACAGGAAGCCCCACAAGGCATAAAAAGAGAAAAGATAAACGGATGAACATAGGTAGCATTTTATATATTATTTGAAAATTTGCTAAAATTTTGTTTTTTGTCACAAAAGCTATCTATGAGTGTGTAGGCGTTATGTTAGCTTTTGTTGATTGCAAAGCCAATAGGCCACTTTTGCGCGTGGTTATCGGTGTTGAAAAATTGTGCGGTACAGTATAGCCGAATAACAAAGTTCTATCCAATTTTTCTAAGCACCTAACATTACCCAAAAATTAAATCACTCAATTTATAGAGTACCAAGGCATAGATTGTCAGATATTTTGAATAGTAGCCAAAGTGCATTGCTCAAATGTGGGCATAATTGCGTATGTCATATCCGATACATTTTTATTGCCTATGCCTGCCGCTTTCATTCCTTGGGTTGATTTTGACAGGAGGGTTACCCGTTCCAGCCCCCAGCGGTAAAGTTAGCCAACTTTGCCACTAGTCCAAAAGTGGCCTATAGTTGCCGAAAGTCACAGACTTTGCCGAACGGAGGCAGACTCGCTTATTCTTGCGGCGAAGCTACAGACTTTGCCGAACGGGATCCCATCGTTCCCCCCGCCTTGCCGATCTGTCCCGATTGGTATAGCTTTGCCCCATTTCCACCCCTTGGGATTGATTTTGACAAGGGGGTTGGTTAGCACCGAAAACCGAGCGTTATGTCCATAGAAAATGCGGGGACTTTCCCCAAAATCATTGCCCACGCCAAAGAGTATGGCTTTGTATTTCCCTCGAGCGAAATTTATGACGGTCTGGCCGCCGTTTATGACTACGGCCAAAATGGGGTAGAACTGAAAAACAACCTCAAACAACTGTGGTGGAAAACCATGACCCAAGTGGAGGAGAACATTGTGGGCATTGACGCAGCTATTTTCATGCACCCCAAAACTTGGGTGGCCTCTGGGCACGTGGCCAATTTTAGTGACCCCATGATCGACAACAAGGACTCCAACAAACGCTACCGCGTCGATCACTTGATCGAGGAGTACGCCGCCCAACTGGTGGCTGGCGGCCAATCTGACCGCGCCACCACCCTGATCGACCAGATGAACCAATTGCTCGCCGCCGAAGACTTCTCTGGGCTGCGCGAACTGATCATTGGTGAGGGAATCAAGTGCCCCCTCGCGGGCACAGCCAACTGGACGGAGGTGCGGCAATTCAATCTGATGTTCTCCACCCAGATTGGGGCGGTCGCCGACGACTCCAGCACGGTCTATCTCCGTCCCGAGACAGCGCAGGGCATTTTTGTCAATTTTCTCAATGTCCAGAAAACCGGGCGGATGAAAGTCCCCTTTGGCATTGCCCAGATTGGCAAGGCTTTCCGCAACGAAATAGTGGCCCGGCAGTTCATTTTTCGGATGCGGGAGTTTGAGCAGATGGAAATGCAGTTTTTCATTCGCCCCGGCACCGAGATGGACTGGTACCACTACTGGAAAGACAAGCGGATGCGCTGGCACTTGGCCCTGGGCATTCCCCAAGCCAAGCTCAAGTTCCATGATCACGAAAAGCTGGCCCATTATGCCAAGGCCGCATCGGACATCGAGTTTGAATTCCCGTTTGGGTTCAAGGAAATTGAGGGGGTGCACAGTCGGTCTGATTTTGACCTGAGCAGCCACCAAGAACTGTCCAAAAAGAAACTGCAATATTATGACAACGAGGTGAACCAGAGCTACGTGCCCTACGTGCTGGAAACTTCGGTCGGGGCTGATCGCATTTTCCTCATGCACCTTTGCAATGCCTACACCGAGGACATTGGCCGGGATGCCGACGGCAATGAAAAAGTGCGGACTTACCTCAAGCTCCACCCAGCCCTGGCTCCGGTGAAAGCGGCCATTTTCCCACTCACCAAGAAGGACGGGCTGCCCGAAGTGGCCAACCAGATTTACAACGATCTCAAGCTCGATTTCCGGGTAGTGTACGAGGAGAAAGATGCCATTGGCAAGCGCTACACCCGGCAAGATCTGATCGGCACGCCGTTCTGCATCGCGGTGGATCACCAAACCCTGGAAGATCAGACGGTCACGATCAGATACCGCGACACCACGGAGCAGAAGCGGGTGCCCATCGGCGCGATCAAAGCTGAAATCGGTACGGCAGTGGATCCCCGGCGCATATTTGAGCACTTGTAGTCTCTCAACTAGCATAGGATAAATGACCTGTAACCCATCGACCAGAAACCCCCGGGACTAATCGTCCCGGGGCGATCTGGTGGATAAAATTTATTGAGTAATCCGCTTTTTCCTGTTTGGCAAAGTCTGTGACTTTACTGGGAAAATAAAGGGAAGTTTGCGACTTATGTTAATCCCCGTTCAATAAAGTTTGTGACTTTGACGGAAAAATAAAGGGAAGTTTGTAACTCCCGTAAACCGTAGGCGGTCGCGCTGCCAAAAAAACGAGTGATACCGATCGCCAAACCCATTTTGGGCACAAGCAATTGAAATGCTGGTCATTGATCATTGATAAAACCCGGAAATGGAAGCTGGGTGAGTATGTTATGCTAAAGTATAAAAAAGCAGTATCTTCGTAAAATCTATCTTTTAAGCGCGCTGAATTTAATGCGTTTTATGAAAACCAATACTGCGGTAATGAAAATTGGGGCGGGCAACCTTCGTATAAATGCCCGCAAAAATGAGCAATTATATTGCCACTGTTGTAACAATCAATATGTCTGCCGTTTGAACCGCGTCAATCGTATCACCTGGGACAAAAATTAAGGGTTAAAAAAAGGTTTGGGTCGTTTTTGGCTAATTTTCTTACATTTTAAAAGTTCCACCGGGCTTTGCAAATAGCCTTCGGATCCAAGATGCTCGGCATGGGGGAACCGGGTTTCGCGGCCCGATATTTTTGCTACATATACTGTGCAGGAATGGAACTGCTTCGGGGCTGACCTTGGCACTTGACGGCCTAGTCCCTGTGCTGGCAGACATATTGTACAAGAGTGGCATAGATTAGTCGCTCAGCTCCAATTTGCGAAACTGACATCAAAATAAGTAATCAAGAAATTGAAGAATAACTTTTACACTAAACGAGTTTTGCGAAAAATGGAGATACAGTATCAAGCCCCAAATCAAATAGTTTATTCATTGACAAGTCTTTAGATTTGTTGTATTTGTTGGCAGTTACCCAAGATAAATCTTCCTTTTTATATGAGGTCAACTAAGCAGCCAAAGTAGGAGGGGACGCTCTGGCGATTTTCTCAATATCTCCGTGTGGAATATTAAGAGATTTTGGACAAGGGACTTCAGCTTTTTTTCTGATCTGACAATTAGTATTTTTCTCCTTTTTTTAAAAAGGGTTTCCACGTCCGGCTTAGAAAATTGAATTTTATCAGGGGATTTGCAAATTTTTGCAAAAAAACTATTTTACAAAATATTAATATATTGCCGCTTAAAGTATAAATAGCTTATTTGTTGATAAGTCACAACCTGTTCTAGGGTTAGATTTTCTCGCTCCTTGACCGAAAAAACGAAATGGATGTATAACTGGGCGCATGTGTTTGCCATTGTTTTAGGATGTCATGGCTACGTCCCTTTTGTTGCAATATTTATTTTATCTACGAAGATGTCAGGGCTTTCCCTCCTTTTCGTTAGATTCCTTGGGGCGGTCAGCTAAACCAACGCGCCCCGCAAAATGGTCGCAGCTACTGCTGCCTGAGGGCCTACAAATTCATTGTCATCCACTCCTCGGCCGAGCGGGCCGGGCGGTCGCCGTGGGCAGTCTTCTCGATCTTTTCTTGCGCATTGGCAATGGAGCGGTTGACCAGCGAATGATTGATGCGTTCGTCCGGCTTCATGCCCAGCTTTTCCAACATTTGTTTTAAATCACCGGAGATGAACCGTTTGAGGGTCTCATCCTCCAGCGAAGTGTAGAACATCGGTTTGACCGCGGGGGCTAGGGTAAAAAGGGTTTCCAACAGGGCCAGATCCTTGCTGAGCAGGGGATAATGATCGGCTAGCGCGAACCGCACAGTTCCCCGGGCCACCAATGGTTTGAGGGCATAGAGGGCGGGAGCCTGCAAAATATCGGCCTGTACCACCAGCACCTTGGCCGCCATCAAATCTGTGGGGCGATCGGTCATCGTATAAGCTTGAAATCCAATCTTCGCCGAGCTCAGGGCCGCCACCACTTCTGCCACCGTTTGGGCAAAGTGGGCAAAGATCAGCGTGGTTTCCCCGCCTTGCCCAGCAGCGGTCACGTCCTCGATCAAGCCTTGGTACTTGTGGCTCTGCTCGATCCAGACGCTTTCCTCATAGGTGGGTTTACTGGGCTGTTTTTTGAAAAAAGAAAACATTGGACAAAAAGTTTAGGGGTGAAAGGTAGTGAATAGCTGGATGGGACGTTACAACCGTTGCGCCAACTGGCCCACCATTTTATTTTTCCACTCGTAAAAATCGCCGGCCAATATATGCTCGCGGGCTTGGCCCACCAGCCATAGGTAAAAGCTGAGGTTGTGCAGGCTGGCGATTTGTAGGCCCAAGATCTCGCCGCTCAAAAAGAGGTGGCGCAAGTAGGCCCGGTGGTAGAAGGTGCTCACATAGCCGCCAATTTCGGGATCAATGGGCGAAAAATCAGCTTTCCACCGTTCATTTTTGATGTTGATAGTGCCTTGGGAGGTAAATAGCATTCCGTGCCGCCCATTGCGGGTGGGCATAATGCAGTCAAACATATCGATGCCCAAGGCAATGCACTCCAGTAGATTGACCGGGGTGCCCACGCCCATCAGGTAGCGGGGCTTGTCGGCGGGCAAAATACCGCACACGAGTTCGGTGGTGGCATACATTTTATCAGCCGGCTCGCCCACCGACAAGCCACCGATGGCATTGCCCTCCCGCCCAAATGCGGCAATGGCCTCGGCCGATTGCACCCGCAAATCAGGATAGGTGCCCCCTTGTACAATGGGGAACAGGGTTTGGGAGTGGCCATATTTGGGCTCGGTGCTGTCGAAGCGCTCGCAACAACGGGCCAACCAGCGGTGGGTCATTTCCATCGACTTCTGGGCATATCCATATTCGCAGGGATAAGGTGGGCACTCATCGAAGGCCATTACAATGTCGGCCCCGATGGTGCGCTGAATGTCCATCACTTTTTCCGGGGTGAACAAATGACGGGAGCCGTCCAAATGTGATTGGAACATGGCCCCCGCCTCAGTGATCTTGCGGCGGTCGGACAGGGAATAGACTTGGTAACCGCCGCTGTCGGTCAGGATTGGCCCCGGCCAGCCGTTGAACCCGTGCAATCCGCCCGCCTGCTCCAGCACCGCCAAACCGGGGCGGAGGTACAGGTGGTAGGTGTTGCCCAGAATGATTTGAGCCTGTACATCCTCGACCAATTCGCGGGTGTGCACCGCCTTGACCGTGCCCACCGTCCCAACGGGCATGAAAATGGGCGTGAGGATGTTTCCGTGGTCGGTTTCAATCCGGCCAGCCCGGGCTTTAGTGGCGCGGTCAGTCGTATTTATCGTAAATTTCAACGGTATAGAAAAGGTTTAACAATGTACATTTGGATTTCTCAAATAATAGTCAGAACTTTGTGATGTTAGAAATATACAGCTTTTTATTGAAATAAGCCTACACAGTCATTGCAGATAGCATTTTGAGTCTGCACAATACGCCTTACTTGGCCTATGAGCCTTTCTAACAAGCTTGCAGCAGGAACCACCAGTGTTTTACCATTTGCAGCATGATGATTATGAATGACTTTCTATCAATGTTAAGAAGCATTATCACCAATATTTTGGGTGTTTCCCCCACGAAAGCTGGTCACCAAACTACTGCTAAAAGCACACGTCCCAAGGTCTTTTTGTTGAGTAGTAAACTTGACAAGTGGGATGTTCCCACCTTTGTTGTCTTGATGTAATTGGTGTGCCAGTTTGCCTTTCCCTTTTTTGTCTTGTTGCCCTTGTTATCGTTGGGGCTACGCGTTAAAGGCCAATCCGTCCCCAATCAAACAGTTCACCCGGGTCGGTACGCCGTGACGGGGCATATTCATCATGCCCAACGATGTGTTGACGGTCATTTTTTATCCCCGGGTTGCGCTTGAGGATGTCGCTTGTCAGTTGCGCCAGCGCTTGGTACTGCGCTTCGGTAAATCCAAGATGGCTCTTGTCAATTTTGCTGTAATGGTCTTCCGAAAAGAACATTTTCATGTCTTTTTTAGAACCAATGGCCATGAGTTCAATGCCGACCGAATGAGCATTTAGGCTATTTTCATAATACGGTGCAGCAGCGAGCCTGCCCTTGCCAGCATGGAAGGCTACCCGGGTTTCGGGCACCAACTGGTAGATTTTTCCTTCCCGGTCAATGAGGTAATGGGCCGAAACGCCCACTTCTTCAAAAATGCCCGCAATCCGGTCTACCGAAAACGGGGCTTGGGGATTTTGGATCGCATCGCTGCAAAAGTGCATGACCAAATGGGTGATATTATCAGACTCGGTACGGGGACGAGAGCACTTGTCGGCCAAGGGCCGGACTATCATCGGCAGATCGGTGGCCGCGTGCGGACTGATGCAGCCCAAAGAAAAGCACAACCAAAGACTAAAGACAGCTTTTTGCATTGGATGGTGGATTATGTAATCTTACAAAATAAGGCTAATCTGGGCAGAATGGCAATGTTGCCGCCAAATAGGGTTGGCATAAGCTAGTGCTTGCAAATGGGCCTTCGTGCCCCCTCCGCAATCCGCTTGCCCAATGTTCCGCTTAGATCAGCAGCAAATAACTGAATATCAATAAAAGTTCACAAAAGTAGCAAACAGAAGCGTTGAAATGGCCCAAAAAGATTCATCGCCTTCCAATATCTAGCTTGCCAGCACTCGGGCGAGGGAAAGTGGCCAAACATCAACCGCTCGGTTGGGAGCAATGTTTGGATTTTTTACCATCAAAAAAGCCCCAACAGCGATCACTGTTGGGGCTTTTTTGGGACTACCCACTGGCTTAGTTGCGCACCCGGGCCACGAGCCGGCAATCGCCCACTTGGGCGCGGCTCTCGTCACAAATGCCGTCGTTGAAGATATCAAAGCGCCGCCCATCGGTCGTATTGACCGCAAACTTGAGCAGGAACGTATCGTTGAGCAACAATCGTGAGACATCGATGCCACAGGCTTGGGCCGCTTCGGCCGCCGTAATGGTCACAGTGGCGGGCAGTTGGGTTACTGTACGAAAAAGCCGGTCGCCCACTACAATGCGGCTGGGCAGTGGGGCCAAGGCCGCTCCCGGCAAACAGCCCGTGCTCGTGGGCACTCCCACCCCACAGTTGTTCATGGCGGTGGTGAGGGTGACCCGCGCTGGATTGTTGTACCCAATCCACACTTCGATCGAGGCGACGGGCACGTTGCGGCCAAAGTCCTCCCCCCGCAAGCTGAACTCAAACGTGGCAGTGGCCAACTGCTGAAAATTGAAGAAGGCCCGTTGGGGGTTGATCTGGGCAACCGCCACCGCTGCGTTGGGAATCCCTTCGGTCGGATCAAACGACTGGCAAGAAAACACCCAAGTGAGCGATAAAAAGCTAAAAATATTGATAATACCCGTTTTCATCCTAAATGCTTGATTAAATGTTCGGTGCCCAACGGCACAAATTGGTTAACGTAGGGGCGACTAGTCAATGTCCCAAAATACTTTCTTGGTCAAATCGTTGATCTGGGGCGCATTGGGGTTGGTGGTCAACTCGCGCAAGGCCACTGTGAAACGCACTGGGAACGGGTTGAGCGGCGCAATGGGTGTCATCAAAACGGGCAGACCCGTGCGGCGATAATCATTGTAACTCTCGATACCGTTGCCATAAAGCGCAATGTATTTTTCGCTCATGATCACATTGAGGCGGCCCCGGGGATCGGTGGCGGCATCATACTGGGCCAAGCGGTTGTCAACGAAAGCTGTGATCAGATCGGGGGACATTTGCAGGCCGGAGTTGCCGGGGGATGCCGTAAAAGTATTGATACTCTGCAAGTTGGTGGTAATGGCATTGCGCAGGTAAGTGCGCGGATCGCCGGTAGTGCCCAGGGTGAGCGCGGCCTCGGCCAGCATAAACTGCATCATGGCGTAGGTGATCATGGGGTGCCAACCGGCCCCGCTGCCATCGGCGGTCGTAACCACCCGGTGGGCCGCTGGGTTGTTGGCTCCGGTATTGGTCAGGAAACGGTTAGTGGCCGGTAAATTGCGGATCGGGTTGTTGTCATACAGCCCGCCGTAGGGGTAAAGACCAAAAGTAGCCCTGGCGGCATTATCGGCTGGGATACCCGTGGGGTCGCCGGTTGCCCGCCCGCCGTAGCCATTGCTGGTAAGGGTAAAACTCACCCCGGTGTCTGGGCGCTGCCGGTAGATGTAGTAGCGCAAGCGCGGGTCGTCGGCGGCTTGTAAACGATCCATAAAGCCCTGATCCATGTAAAAACTTTTTGCCGCCCGATACTCGGTCAAGTAGGTAGGGTGGCGGTTCATGGGGGTTTCGGTTGTGCCAAAGCGGAAGGTGAAATCTTGGGCATTGGTGCCGATGAGTTGCCCCCCCGCAATTAACAGGTTGATTTCCCGGGTGACCCGATCCCGCTCGGTTGGGATCAAGCGCATTTGCAACAACATTTTCAGTTTCAGGCTGTTGGCCATGCGGATCCACAGGGCGCGGTCGCCCCGGTAGAACAGGTCGACATTGCCGGGCGAAACATACGGGTTGCGCTGCAAATCAGCAATGCCTTCATCGATCAAACGGAACAGATCACGGTAAATATCGGCCCCATTGTCAAACTTGGGGGCTAGGTTGGCTTCACCCAAGCCAGCTTCGGTGTAGGGCACATCGCCCCAAATGTCCACCAAGTTGCTATAGGTATAGGCTTTGAGCAGTTTGCCCATGCCCAAATAGGCCGTGTTGTTGCGAGCAGCTGCCGTGCTGATCATGATGTCCAGATCGGCCAGTGTGACCGAGTAGATATTGTTCCAAGCGGTTTGGAATGTGGTCCCCAACAATTCAAACCGGCTAAAACCTCCTTGAGTAGCGTGTTGGACGATGCAAGTGGCCACAATATTGGGGTTGTTGGTGCCCAAGTTGACCACCATCGACACTTGGGTCGAGGGCAGGAGCAAATCCAGCACTGGCTCGGTGGGGCTGTTGGGATCCACGTTCACGTCCAGGAACTTGCCACAACCGCTCATTGCCCAAACAAGGCTTAGGGCGGTTAAGTACTTGTATATTTTTCTCATTCGCAAAGTCATTTAAGAAATTCAAAATCAATACATTAAAAAGAAACGCGCAAGTTGACGCCAAAACGGCGGGTGGTGGGCACTGACACCAAGTCGAAGCCTTGGGAATTGCCCACGCCCAATGAACTGACTTCGGGGTCAAAATTCATGTACTTGGGGAAACCGGGCGCAAAGTACCACAGGTTGCGGCCACTGACCGAAAGCGTTGCCGAGCCAAAAGGAGTCTTCTTCAAGAACTTGGCGGGCAGCGAATAGCCCAACGACACTTCGCGGAGGCGGTAAGTGGTGGCGGTAAAAACCCGGAACTCATCGGCGGTGCCTTGGCTACCGCTGAACGCCCCCGTGCCAAAGTAATATTCATTGACCGATATGGGAATGTTGTTCGGGCGGGGCTGGCCTTGGGCATCGGTCAGCACACGGCGCGTGACCGGATCGGCCAATACACCGGGATAAACGAAAACCTGTTCCCGATCTTCGGTATCGCGGGTCACCCCACGCGCCAGCATTTCGGCCACTGAGATGGAGAGCATGTCACCCCCATCGCGCCAATCGAACAATACGCTCAAGCTCAATCCCTTATAACTGAATGAGTTGGTGATGCCCCAAATAAAATTGGGGTTGGGATTGCCAATGGCCCGTTCGCGCTCGGCCAAAATGGCTTTGCCCACTCGGCTAACACCATCGATCAATACCCGGCCCTCGGGGTCGCGCTCATACACCTGGCCCCGGATCTGGCCATAGGGCTGGCCAACGACGTGGATGCTGGTCACGCTGGCATTACCAGTGGCCCCGTACTGGAGTTCGGTCGCCCCACCCAAATCCAGCACCAAGTTGCGGTTGAGGGTAAAGGCCGAGTTGATGTTCCACGAAAAACCGTTTTTCAGTGTGACCGGCGTGAAATCCACGCCCAGTTCGATGCCTTCGTTTTTCACTTTGCCGATGTTGGTCACGCGGGAAAGGAAACCGGTTGACGGGGCCACATCCACGGTGAAAATTTGCGAAGTGGAGATCTTGTGGTAGTAAGCGAAATCAATCCCCAATTTGCCCTTGAACAGCTTGAGCTCAAGGCCAGTCTCAAACTCGCGGATGAACTCCGGCTTGAGCACCGTGCTCCCCAAACGGTTGCTGTAAGTGAGCGTGTTGATCCCGCTGAAGGGCGATTGCATATCGACTGGGGCTGGGGTAGAAAAATTGGGGTTGATGTTGAACACTGTTTGGGTTTGGTAGGCACCGGCTTCGTTGCCCACCACGGTGTAGCCTGCGCGGATTTTGCCAAAACTCAACAGGTCGGATTTGATACCGAAGGCTTCGGTAAACACCAAGGAACCGTTGACCCCGGGATAGAAATAACTGCGGGCCCCCGGCGGTAAAGTGGACGACCAGTCGTTCCGGGCCACCAAGTTCAGGAATGCGTAATCTTTGTAGGACAACTGGACATCGGCAAAAACGGCGAAGAACCGCTGCTTGATATTGCCCAAGTTGGGTCCAATGGCCAATTGCACGCGGGTGTTGTCCAGATCGTTGATGCCGGGCACAATGATCCCATCGCCAAAGACGGCCTGGCGCTCGGTGCGCCGTTGGTTCACGTTGTTGCCCACAATGGCCCGCACGTTCCAGTTGGGACCAAAATCGCGGTTGGCCGTGATCAGCAAAGTCCCATCCAGTTCTTGGCGATAAATGTTGTCGTCGGTGATGTTGCCATTGGGGAAAACCTCGCCCCCCCGGCCATTGTAGTTAGTCCGGCGGTCGGTGTAGGCATTGAAGCCACCCGTATATTGGATGTTGAGCCATGACAAAGGATCGTAGCCCAGGGTAAACTTGCCATAATAGCGATCGACTTTGGAAAGCAACCCACTGTAATTGACTGACCAGTAGGGATTGTCCACCCCAAAACGGTCATAAATACTACCGCCAGTAATGGGGTTGGCAAACGGGTAGTTGGTCAGATCGTAGCTCACGGGGGTCCAGGGCATGATCTCAATGGCCGACGGGCCGGCCCCGATGCTGGAAGCCAACTGGGGCGATTTCTGGATCGTATTCACATAGTTGAACGAGCCGTTCACGTAGAAGCCGTTGTCCAACTGAGCGTTGCCACCAATGTTGACCCCAGTGCGGCTGATGCTGTTGAAGGGTACAATCCCTTTGTTGTCGGTCCGGGAAATGCCCACGGTCAGGTTGGCTTTTTCGGTTCCGCCCGACACGTTGACCGCGTTCTCATATACATACCCACGCTCGTAAAAGTTTTCGTAATTGCCCTGGCCGAAGGGCGCGTATTTGACCCGTTTACCGACCAGTTCAGGAAAAATTGCCCCGAACCGATTGGAAAGCGGGTGGGGAATGGAGTCAATGGCCGAATAGGCCCGGCCCCAAGAACCAAAAACGCCCAACCGGGTATCAAATTCAGTGCCTTGGCCATAAGTGGTTTGGTATTCGGGGGCTTTGGCCAATTGTTCGGTTGAGTAAGAAGTGCTGTACGAGATCTCCAATCCTTTCCGGCTCTTTTTCTTGCCCATTTTGGTGTTGATGATAATGGCCCCGTTGGCGGCCCGCGAACCGTACAACGCCGCTGCTGCTGCACCCTTGAGCACGGTCATGGACTCGATGTTGTTGGGGTCCAAGTCAAACGCCCGATTGGTGAAAGTGGAGCCGCCCGCAAAACCTCCATCAGTCTGGAAAGTAGAGTTGTCAAACGGCACACCGTCCACGATAAACAAGGGTTGGTTGTTGTTCGACAACGAAGAATTGCCCCGGATGGTGATGTTGGTAGCACCACCAGCAGCCCCGCCCGATCCTTGGATGTTTACCCCAGCAATTTTGCCAGTCATGGCCCGGATGGGATCCGGTTCGGAGAGTTGGGCCAGCCGGTCGCTGTTCACGGTGGCCACCGAATAGCCGAGGGCTTTTTTGTCCCGGGCAATGCCCGCCGCCGTCACCACTACTTCGGTCAGCTCGCGGGTGTCGGCCTCCATTTCTACTTTGATACTGCTCTGGGGCCCTACCACTACTTCCTGGGGCTTGAAACCCACGTAGGAAAACACAAGGGCGGCATCATTGCTGGGCACACTAATTTTAAAGTTGCCCTCTACATCGGTCACGGTGCCAGCCGAGGTGCCTTTCACCACCACCGACACCCCAGGGAGGCCCGCTTTGTCCTCCGAACTGGTCACTTTTCCCGAAACCGTTTTTTGTTGCGCCCATGCAACCACTGTACACAGGCAAAGCAACCCGCTCAATAGTAACTTTTTAATCATCCGATAAAACTGGGTTTAGTTTAAGTTTAATCACTCCGTAGTTTAATAAAGGCAAAACTGGCTTGCCACTGCCCACAAAACTGGAACAGCCTTTCGAGCTGCCAAGTTAACAATTTTTTAAATTTGAACCCAAAAAATCGCAATAAGTTTAAAGACCGGGTCAATTTGGAGCGATATTTCCAATAAGAAGGCGATTTTGTGCCGGGAAAGGCTGGATTCGGACTTCACTTTGGCCTTTCCCACACTTTGGCTCGATTGGGCAGTGATCGAGCGTGCTGCCACCGGCCCTGTAATTTGAGGTTGTGCGAGCCCGCCCAGTGGTCGATTGGCTGCTGGGCCGAAGCCGCAGCTGTTGCTCCTTCGGGGCTTACCTTGGCACTTGGCGGCCCGATCCCTGCGCTGAACAGGCATGGTGCACAGCATTTGATTTTAGCTTTGTCGTTGGTGCACGCCGCTAACACCAACAACAGAGTGGCTGGCAGACATACTGACTTTAGGAAAGAGGGCTAATCGGTGATTCGGAGAGCGGTAGGCCGGGCCATGAACCGTACCCATTGCCCTTACTGGCTTCGAGCTACTCGAAAACCAAAGAAAGGGCCGGTTTCATCGGGCATATTACTGATCCGGATGGCCACGCGGTTGTCACCCGCATAATTGATCCATGACCCGCTGCGCATGACCCGCATGGATCCGTGGCGCGGGCCCTGGGGATCTTTTTCGGGGCTGTTGGCGTAGTAATCCTCGTTGAACCAATCGCCCACCCACTCCCAGGCGTTGCCCGTCATGTCGTACAACCCCATTTCGTTTGGTTTTTTGAGGCCAACTCCGTGGGTCTGTTTTTTGGCGTTCAGGTCATACCACGCCACTTCTTCAATGACATTGGAGCCCGCATACTTTCTTTTTTTGGTCAATTTACCGCCCCGGGCGGCAAATTCCCACTCGGCTTCGGTGGGCAAGCGGTATTTTTGATTGGTTTTCTTGGCTAACCAATCGCAATAGGCGGCAGCATCTTTCCAGTTTACATTTATCACTGGATGGTTGTCCTGCCAGCCCCATTTGGGCTCCTCGGGCATGGCCCGGCCAGTTGCTTCGCAGAATGTCCGGTATTGGGCCACCGTCACTTCATGTTTGGCCATATAAAACGAACTCACCGACACCTTGTGGATTGGCCGCTCTTCTACTTCACCATCCTCGCTGCCCATCAGAAAACTGGCCCCCTCCACTAGCACCATTTCAGGCTGGAGGGGCAAATCTTTGGTCGGGGCGGCAACCGCGACGGGCCCCGCAACCCGTTTGGACTGATTGCCCGATTGCTGGGCAATCAACTGGCGGCTAGTGGTAGTTATTGAAAAAAAAATCAATAGAAAAATCAAACGTATGACCATAGCAGCTCCTTTGTTGAAAGTTAACACATGAAACAACAAACAGGATAGTTTATTGGTAACAAACGGATTAACAATAAACATACCACAGCCCTAGCCACGTAAGTTATTTGGGGAAATGGTGTTACTCAAAATCGGGGTACAAAAGGTAAGGTTTCCGCAGGACACGGTATTTGGCCAGATCGGCCTGCCAAGTAGCCCGGATGCTAGTTTCGCTCATGCCCTGTTCTATCTGTTGGCGCAGGGCCTTGGTCCCGGCCAGCTTGGTGAAAAACGGATTGAAAAACTTGGCCTTGTCGCTGGCGGCGCTATAATACTCGATCAGCGGGTCGAGGGTAAAACGGTGTTTCCAAGGATCGTTCTGCCGGAAATCCGAACCGAAGCACAATTTTCCTTTGTGGGGCGGGTTGGCCGACCCGGCGGCACTGTCGGGCGTGAACCGAAAATCTTCTTTGGGATACCCCGGGTAACCGATGATCTGGAACGGGCTGTCAGTGCCCCGGCCCACGCTCACCACTGTGCCCTCAAACAGGCACAGCGTCGGGTAGAGGGCAATGGCCCGGTCGTTGGGCAGGTTGGGGGAGGGCTGGATGGGCAATGCGTAGCGCGATTTGTGGGTGTAGCTTTTGCAAGCGATCACGGCCAAGGCGCACTTCTTTTTGCCCTTGAGCCACCCTTCGCCGTTGATCATCTGGGCCAGTTCGCCCACGGTCAGGCCATGCACCACCGGGATGGGGTGCATGCCCACAAATGAGGGAGTGTCCAACTGGAAGACTGGCCCATCGATATACCATCCGTTGGGATTGGGGCGGTCAAAGACAATCAGTTGTTTGCCTTGTTCGGCGCAGGCCTCCTGCACATAATGGAGGGTGCTGATGTAGGTGTAGAACCGGGTACCGACATCTTGGATATCAAAAATAACCACGTCGATATCAGCGAGTTGGTCGGCAGTCGGTTTGTAATTTTTGCCATAGAGCGACACGATGGGCAATTTGGTTCTGGGATCCAAACCATCACTTATTTTTGCCCCGGCATCGGCGTTGCCCCGGAAACCGTGCTCGGGCGCAAATATTTTCTTGACATCAACGCCCAAGGCCAACAGGGTATCCACCAAATGTGTTTTGCCAATGGTGGCGGTGTGGTTTACGGTCAGGGCCACGCGCTTGCCCTTGAGCATGGGCAGGTAGCGGGTGGTTTGCTCGGC
Organism: Cytophagales bacterium; assembly: GCA_038209965.1. Classification (GTDB taxonomy): domain Bacteria; phylum Bacteroidota; class Bacteroidia; order Cytophagales; family Thermoflexibacteraceae; genus JALONO01. The sequence continues at coordinate 28,308 of JBBQXF010000006.1, forward strand.
CCCGGTCACGATGGTCTGGGCAACGGCGGACTGTGCTACGGCCAAAAGCAGGCCCAATGCAATGGCCTTGATGGCAGATATGGCAGAAAGATTCATAAATAACGGTTGAATGTCAGCTCAAAAGCAAAAAAGGTAATCCAAGAAAAGTGGGAATTTTTGTCTTAATTTGTTGGTAAAAGAGCTTGGGGCGAGGTATCCGACCGTAAGTTCTGTGTTACAAAGCTAACTCATAAAAGTGAATAACGTACTCTGGTTTATCGCCCAGCGCCTCAGCAACAGCAAAGGCAACCGGTTTTCTTCGCTCATCACCCAGATCGCGATTGGCAGCGTGGCCATTGGGTTGGCGGCCATGATGCTCTCTTTTATGATTTTCAAGGGCTTTCGCCAAGAAATCCAAGACAAGATATTCAGCTTTGCCGCCCACCTGACGGTTTCCAAGTTTGACATTAACAATTCGGTCGAGGGCTCGCCCCTCCACACCAAGACCAAGCTGGCCCTGAATCCCCAGCGGATCCCCGACATTGAACGGCTGCAATTGGTGAGCAAGAAGGCGGCCCTGCTCAAAACCGAAGAAGAGGTAATGGGGGTGATTTTGAAAGGGGTGGGGCCTGATTTTGATTCGGCGCGCTTCAACCGCAACTTGGTGGCGGGGCATTTTTTGGCCTTCCCCGACTCGACTAATTCCAACGATCTGGTAATCAGCCAGAAAATTGCCAACAAGCTCAAATTAAAGCTCAACGATGGGGTAATCGTTTATTTTATCCAAGACCCGCCCCGCGCCCGGCGTTTGCGCGTGTGTGGCATCTACGAAACTGGCCTCGAGGATTTTGACAATCAAGTGGTGATGGGTGACAACCGGCTGATCCAGCGCATCAATGGCTGGGGCGATACTTTGACGGGGAGTTATGAAATATTTGTTAAACATTTTGATTTATTGCCAATTTCGGCCGAAAAAGTAATTGAGCAATTCGATTACAACATGCAACTCGAGCTGGTGACGGATCAATACCTGCATTTTTTTGATTGGTTTGTGATGCTCAATCGCAATGTTGTCATTTTTTTGAGTATTATCTTGTTTGTGGCCTGTTTCAACACTATCTCGATCCTGCTGATCCTGATCATGGAGCGCACCAACATGATCGGTACACTAAAGGCGCTCGGGGCCACCAATGCCCAGATCCGGCGGGTCTTTGTTTACCGGGGCATCCGCATCCTGCTACTGGGCATGGCTTGGGGCAATGCCCTGGCCTTGGGGATTGGGGCGATCCAGTATTACCTCCGCCCCATCCCCCTCGATGCCGAAACTTATTACATGAGTGCCGTGCCAGTAGCTTGGGAATGGCCCACGCTCATTGGCCTCAACCTGTTGATGTTCGTTTTGGTTGCGCTCATCCTCCTGATCCCCACGGTCATTATTTCCCGCATTTCGCCCATCAAAGCCATCCGCTTCGATTAGGTTCCAGAACGCTGGTGCTTGGTAAAAAAGTAATAGGCCAATGTGGCTGCCAAGGCCCAGGCGATCACCTCTTTGGGGTCAAAAAAGGTGGAATGGAGCACCACCGAAATTTGGAGCGCAGCCGACTCCCGCCAGATCAAAATCGCCAACATGACCCCGATGATCCACTTGGCCCGCTGCCCGAAGAAGGGAAATGCCAGCAAGCTACGGGCCAGCCCAAAACTCATCAGCCAGCTGGGGGTGGCTCCCATCAGGCCAAAGTCGGTAAAGGGATGACTGTAATGATAGGGCCGGATTATCAGTTGGCAGCCCAGCGAGGCCAGTCCGCACGCTATCCCCCAGCCCAGCTTACGTTTATCGGCCAGCCACCACTCGGTCAGCACAAAAACCACCAGATTGGCTCCCAGTGAGGGTGGCTTCGGGGCGGGGAACCGATTTTTGGCCGTTTCGGACGACCGCCGATCGGTCGGCATCGGGGTGAAGGGTTGATTCATTGGGAACGGCTAATGGTGTAGCACAAAAGTATTAAAAGAACTTTGAAACACAAAGTAAAATTTAAAAACTCATTTTTCCCAACTCAAAAAAGGGGTTGAAAGACCACTTGGCCACCATTTTTCCAACAAATCAATTACCTTCAAGCAGATATCACCAAAATCAACCATCAAAATGGAAACCACCATCAAACTCAAAGCGGCAGAGCTTGGCCCAGCCGTGCTGGAAGCGATCCAATTGTTGATCCAAGGCAATCCTACAGCCGAAATCACCATCACGGTGCGTCTTCAGGCGGCAGTTGGGGATGTTGTCCCTGCCAAGACTGCTCATTTGGGATCAGCCACTCCGGGAGATTTCTCAGCAAACTTTCTTGCGGCGGCGAACACCACTGATGAAGATGACCTCACCGATCCGTTTGGCGATATGACCAGGATCTTGAAATAACCACCTCACCCAGCCTTTGTTAATGGTTAAAACCCTTGCTGGCAGTTACGGACTAAGAACGGCCTGCGGCAAAGTAAAGTGGAAACTCGTGCCTTTGCCCATTTGGCTTTCCACCCAAATGGTCCCGTGGTTTTTTTCCACAAATTCTTTGCACAGCAGCAGGCCCAATCCCGTGCCAAGCTCATTTTGGGTGCCCAAAGTGCTAAATGACCGGCGTTGGTCAAAGAGTTTGTCCACTTGCTCGGGGGACATCCCCACTCCGTTGTCGCGCACTTCCACGGCCACCATCAGCGGGGAATGCAACGTGGCCAGCACTTCTATGCGCCCATGCTCGGGGGTGAACTTGATGGCATTGTTGACCAAGTTGCGCAGAATCAGGCGCAGATGGCTGGGATCGGCCTGCACCGACAGGTCAGGGGGCATCAGGTGGGTCAGCGCAATGAACTTGGCCGCTGCGATTGGTTCGTAGAGTTGGCCCACCTCTTGGGCCAAATCATACACTGAGATGTTTTCCTTGACCGAACCTGCGCCCTCAAATTGCCTTCTTGCCCAATTCAGCAAGTTCTCCAGCACGGTGTTCACGTTGGTGTATTGGGAGGTGAGGTTGGCCTTGATAAAGGCAAATTCACTGGGATCAACAATGTCGGGATCCAAGATCTCGATCACCCCCTGCAAGGCTGTGAGTGGGCCGCGCAAATCGTGGGCAATGATCGATAAGGTTTGATCCTTGACCCGGTGCAACTCTTTGAGCTGTTCGGCCTGCTTCAACAAGGCTTGGGTTTGTTGGGCGATCTCCAAGTTATTGGCCGCCAACACCTTTTGCTGCTGGGTCAACCGATCATAGGCCCAGCGCAATTTCTTTTGCCCAAAATATAACTGGGTTGCATAAAGGGCAATAAACAGGGCCGTTGCCCCGGCCCCCAACACAAGGTAAAGGTAAAACTGTTTAAGTTCCGTTTGGAGATCTTTTTCTTGGGCCAAGGTTTTTAACTCTTGTTGTTTGCGCTCGCTGTCAAACTCAAACTTGAGGCGGTTGATTTGTCGGTTTTGCTCGATACTAAACACGGAATCTTTGGCCGCGTGGTAAATATCGTCATACTCAAATGCCTCGCGGTGGCGGCCCGCTTCGCGGTTGATTTTGGTCAGCAGATCACTGACGTCCAAGAGGATCTCTGGGGCCGCCACTTCTTGGGCCACCGCCAGTGCCCGCGTCAGGCTGGCTTGGGCATTGGGGTAATCGCCCAGGGCTACATAGACTTCGCCCAGCCCCAGCAGGTGGAAGGCCGTTTGTTGCTTGAGCTGGCCTTTTTCGGCAATCGCCAGCCCATCACCAAACAATTGACGGGCTAATTGGTACTTGCCTTGCTTCAACCATACTTGGCCAACTATGTGGCGGCTGATGGCGGCGTAGTAACTATCGCCCAGTGAGTCGGCCAACCCAACTGCCCGCTGGGAATAGGACAAAGCGGTGGGATAGTCTTTTTTGAGCAGGTAGATCCAGCCCAAGTTGGTCAGATTGACGGCTAGGGTTGGTTTGGTATTGTTGCGCTCGGAAATTTGGTAGGCGGCCAGCGTATATTTGAGCGATTCATCGTATTGTTTTTGCAACCGGAGCATATAGCCTATGTTGTTGAAAGTGCTGGCCTGCCCCCGTTCATCCCCAATCTGTTCAAAAATGGTCAGCGCCCTGTGGTAGTATTGCGTGGCCAGGCTCAAGTGGCCTTTTGCCGCTTGGGCAATAGCCATTCGGTTCAACGCCCAAGCCCGGCCGCGCTGGTAGTTCAAGCGTTGGGCCAGTTCAAACCCCTGATTGGCGAAGTACAGCGCCGAGTCGGGCTGAGATTGAAAATATCGATAACCCAACTCGACCAACAGATCGACCCGGGCGGTGTCTGGCACAGGGTGCTGCCGCAATAGTTGGTGAAGGCTGTCGATCTTGCTCCTTTGCGCTTGGCAAACGAAACTGAACATAAAAAGCAGAATGGCTATGCCGCGCATTTTTTGTATTGGTGTCCAATAAATGTAAGAGTAATGACGTTGCAATTACTTGAATTTAAAATACAAAATAAAGTGGTCGTTATACCAAAGAAATCCGAACCCGTGACATCCTTTCATTGTTTTGCGCTAAGAAGCTATTTATCTACCATCATTGCATCCCTTCGGGATTTTAGCTGGTTTTAGGCAACATCAACTTAACGAGATAAATAAAGGACTGGTCAGGAAAAAAAGCCCTAGCTTTGATTTGATTGCAATAATAAGTTCTGCCGTATCGCTTTTGTTTTCTCTGCTTTCAACTATTCAAATTTAAGGCCATGAAATTAGTAAACCTAATAGGAATCCTCGTTTTGGCTTCGCTCTTGGCTTGCCGCGACCGCGTGGCCCCGGAGGCTACCGTCAATTTGCGGGTCAATTTGCTGTTGGACAATGCCCCCCTGCTGCTCAACACGCAGCGCTACCGCAATGCCAACGGCAACGAATATACCATTTCTGATTTTAAAATGTACCTGAGCAATGTCAAACTCCGCAACCGGGCCACGGGTGAGGTGTTTGTCCAGCCCGCCAGTTATCACTTGGTGGAGCGGTCGGCCAGTACCAATGTATATGAGATCCAGTTGGCCGATGTACCCGCCAATACTTACACCGAGCTTGAGTTTTCGGTTGGGGTGGATCCGGCCCGCAACAAATCCACGGATCAGGTGGGCGCACTGGATCCCACCAACTCGATGGCCTGGGACTGGAACACGGGCTATAAATTCCTGTTGTTGGAAGGCCGCTATTTCCCCGCCACGGGAAGTCCGCGCGGGTTGGTCTACCACATCGGGGGCGATGCCAACTACCGCACCATCCGCCTGGGCTTGGGCGAGGGCGGGGTGTCCCAATTGCAGGCCCAAGGGGGCCAGACCCACACGCTGGAGATCAACGCTGAGATTTCGGCCTTGTTCAAAGCCCCTAACCTGATCGACTTTGGCCAGTCTTCCACGGTCATGTTTGGCGAAGTGGCCGGCCGGGTGGCCGACAATTATGCCCAGGCGATGTTCACCGCCCGGGTAGTGCGCTAGGCCGGCCGCCGGCATATCAGTTCCAAAATGCCATTGATGAACGTGAGCGGGTGGACGGGGTTGCCCGGTACGTACCGATTCACTTTGTACTTGTCCAAAAAGCTCCGTTCCAACGCCGGGCTATCAGCAAAGATACCACCACTGATCGCGTCGGTGCCAGCCAATACCAGTATCATGGGGTTGGGTGTGGCAGGGTAGACAATCTCCATGGCCTCGGCCATGTTTTTGGAAATCGGCCCCGTGACCACGGTGCCATCCGCCGCCCGGGGTGAGGCCACCCAATCGATCCCAAACCGGGCCATGTCAAAATTGGGGTTTACGCCCGCATTCCCCTCGAGTTCGTTGGCATTGTCGCCCGCTGCCGACACCTCGCGCAGCTTGAACGATTGGCCAAACAGTCGCTTGATTTCGATCCGCACCAATGCTTCGTTTAGATAAATGGGCTGATCGTTGCCTTCGCAATGATCAGATCTTCCCTTACGTTGGTCGCGGTTTTATAATCGTTGACAAATTTGGGAGCTGAACGACAACGTCATGCAAAAATACAAAAAGCATTATTTTCGTAAGATTTGTCTTTTGAGCGCACGGAAACCAGTGGCCCGGAATGTAACTGTTTGGCAATATGTCTGCCAGCGCAGGGGCCGGGCCGCCCAGTGTCAAAGCCAGCCCCCAAGAGATTAACAGCCGCTTGCCAAGGGCGCGGCATTTGGCGGCAGGGCAAACCAGCCCCGAAGGGTTATCATCGCCTGCCCCACAGTGGGTTTGGCCCGTCGGGGTGCGATCTCCCCAAGCTGGGCCTCCCCGATCCAGAGGCTATTTTTAAAGCCCGGTGAAACCTAAAAATGCAATAAAATTAGCCAAAAAAGACCCAGATCTTTTTCTTAACCCCCAGTTTATCCCTAGTCCTGCCCCGGGGGGACAGGATTGATGCGGCTTAAACAGCAGGTCTATTGCTGCAAGGGTAGCACCGGTTAGTTGTTCAGCTTCTATAAATATACATAAAAGGTAAAAAAAGGACTGCCAGTGGGAAAAAATAGAAACAAGGAAAAAAACGGGGTGCCACCAGCAGTCTTGCCTAAATCAATTCAGGGTCACGAAGAAAAAAGGCTTGGGCAACCCCAGACTAAATCACCAACGAATGGTGAAGAATGAACAACTTGGGGATATTTACTGAATGGCCACCAACAGCGATGGCTGCGGTGGAGAACAAAAATGTAACACGTGGGGGATTGGTAAGAGTGGGGGCAGGGGGCAAAGCGTAGGAATGGCTCTTATCGTCCTCTTCGCCATTTTCTTGTAGCTGTTCACTTTGTTGGGCTTGGGGCAGATTGTGGGGATGTGCCGGAAACTGTTTTTTCAGGCCCATCTCGTTAAAGGCTCCACGTCCGTTTTCCAGTGCTGTTTTCGGGGCGGGCCAATGACCCGTCGCCGCACTGGCCAAGCCAGTAGCAGCGGTAAGCACCAGCATAATTGCCCATTGGGCAGCCATTTTCCCGAAATTATTTCGCATAAAACAACACGCGTGTTTTCAGCACCCGCGACTCGTTATTGGATGGCTAGGCGATAAACTCAAATAAAAGTGCACTCATTTCGGTATAAAACCAATTACTGTTACTTAACGACTGTTTGCCAAAAATGTTGAAATCGTGCCTAACAAAACCCTATTTCCTTGAAATAAAACAATTCCACCTGGGCATTTTGGATTTTTACTACCAAACGGCCATCCTCTGCCACATTCTCGATCCGTCCGACAAAAGGTTGGCCAGCTCCTGGGCGCAGGTCGGTGAATGTGCGCCACTGCCCGCACCCATAAAGCCGTTGCAGGTAATCGGCCTTTAGTGAACTAAACTCCCCATTTACTAGTTTACCATAGTGGTGATCAAGGCTGGTCATCAAATCATTCAGTAGGTGGGGCAGGGAGTTAAGTTGACCAGTCAAAGTGAGCAGGGAAGCGGCTTGGGGTGAGGCGAAATGGCTTTGGTTGACATTGAGGCCGATTCCCACTATTGAATATTTGATCTGACGACCCACCAAGGTGTTCTCGATCAAAATTCCACCAATCTTTTGGTTCCCGCAATAAATATCGTTGGGCCATTTGACTGCCATTTCAAGGCTGCTCCACTTGGCAGCGGCGTCGGCCACGGCCAGCGAAGCGACCACGTTGAGGAAAAATTGCTGCGATAAGGCCAAGAAATGGGGAGCCAGCACCAGTGAAAAGGTCAGGTTTTGGCCGGGAGCCGCCTCCCATACATTGCCACGCTGCCCCCGCCCATTGGTTTGGGCCCCAGCGATGACCACGTCCCCCTCGTGCAGGGCGTTCTCTGTCAACATGACCATCGCAAGATCATTTGTTGACTGACAAGTTGGCAGGTAAATAACTTTTTTACCGATAAAAGCCGTATTGACTGCTGATTTATACAAAAAAAGTTAAATTTGTAGGTAAGGCAAAAGAACTGCATAAAATCTGAATTAAAAACATTGCATGACAGAAACACAAATATTGACCGACCGGATAATACGAGAAAGGCCCCTTCCGGTTCATAATTCTGACCTTTTGGGCCAACTGGTTGCCCAGGGGATGTCAGAAAAAAAGGGTGTAGACATTGTCGTTCTCGACTTACGCCATTCTCAAGGGGCCGTCACTGATTTTTTTGTGATTTGTTCCGGCACTTCTGACACCCACGTAGAAGCACTAATGGATGCGGTAGAGGAAGAGGTGTTCAAAGCATTGGGTGAAAAACCCTGGCATCGGGAAGGGAAAGCAATCCGAGAGTGGATATTGTTGGACTACGTAAATGTGGTGGCACACATTTTCAAAAAAGATCGGCGCACTTTCTATGGGCTCGAGGATTTATGGGGCGATGCGGCGAGTGTTCCCGTTTAAGCCCTGCCATTTCTCGTTTCCAGCCTGATGGGGCATCTAACTTCAATTTTAATTCAATAATTCTTTTTTTTGACTAAAACCACCTAACTGGGTAGTGATACAATGAGTGAAAACCAGGCAAAGAAGAAAAGTAACAGCCTTCTGCCCAAGCCTTCTCCCAAAAACAACTATCAGGTATGGTTGCTCGTTGGCCTTGTCATGCTTATTGTTGGCCTGACCTATCTCAACCGCAGCAATCCCACGGTAGACATTACTCCCAAGCGTTTTGAGAAAATGCTCGCCCAAGGCGACGTTAAAAACGTGGTCATTGTCAATGGCAAAGTAGTGGAAGTTTGGCTCACGGCCGAGGCGCTGGCTAAACCCGAGTACAAGAACGAAATGGCCCAGCGCGGCCCGTTTGCAATGTCGGCCCAGGGGCCACATTACAAATTTGGGGAGAAAGAAGAAGTGTTTATGCGCAACCTTGAGACCATCCAGAAAGATGTGCCCCGAGACCAGCGTCTGGAATATAAGTCAGACTATGATCGGACTGATTTCAACAGCATTTTCTGGAGCTGGGGCATTCTCATCATGTTGGGCTTGGGCCTTTATCTGCTCATGCGCCGGATGGCGGGTGGTGGTCCAGGTGGCCAAATCTTCAACATCGGCAAATCCAAGGCAACTTATTACGATGCAGAAAACAAGGTAAAGATCACCTTCTCGGATGTGGCTGGCTTGGATGAGGCCAAACAAGAAATTGAAGAAATTGTTGATTTCCTGCGAAACCCGACCAAATACACCCAACTGGGTGGCAAAATTCCCAAAGGCGCATTGCTGGTAGGTCCTCCGGGCACTGGCAAAACGCTCTTGGCCAAGGCTGTGGCGGGAGAAGCGGGTGTACCATTTTTCAGTTTGTCCGGCTCCGACTTCGTAGAAATGTTTGTGGGCGTGGGCGCGGCCCGCGTGCGGGATTTGTTCAAACAAGCCAAAGAAAAGGCCCCTTGTATCATTTTTATTGATGAGATTGATGCTGTGGGCCGTTCACGGGGGCGTGGCCAAGTGCCCGGATCCAACGATGAGCGCGAGAACACCCTCAATTCATTGTTGGTAGAAATGGATGGTTTTGGCACCGATTCGGGGGTCATCATTTTGGCGGCCACCAACCGGCCCGACGTATTGGACAGTGCATTGCTGCGCCCGGGCCGTTTCGACCGCCAAATCAGCATCGACAAACCAGATATTGTTGGTCGGGAAGCTATTTTCCGCGTCCACTCCAAGCCCCTGAAAATGGATGCCACAGTGGATGTGAGAAAACTGGCCGCCCAAACGCCAGGTTTTGCGGGAGCCGAGATCGCCAACGTGTGCAATGAGGCGGCCCTGATTGCGGCCCGGCGGGACAAGAAGAAAATTGAGATGCAAGACTTTCAAGATGCCATTGACCGGGTAATCGGGGGCATTGAGAAAAAGAACAAGATCATTTCGCCCGAAGAAAAGAAAATCGTGGCCTACCACGAAGCCGGTCACGCCGTAGCTGGCTGGTTCTGTGAGCACACTGAGCCGTTGGTCAAGGTGAGCATTGTACCGCGTGGAGTAGCTGCCCTTGGTTATGCCCAATATTTGCCCAAAGAGCAGTTCCTCTACACCACCGAACAGTTGATGGACGACATGTGCATGACCTTGGGTGGGCGGGCCGCCGAAGATATTACTTTCGGCAAGATATCGACCGGGGCATTGAGCGATCTGGAGCGAGTGACCAAAATGGCCTATAGCATCGTATCCGTGTACGGCATGAACAGCAAAATCGGCAATATGTCTTTTTACGATTCTAAAAAGTCCGAATATTCGTTTGAAAAACCATATTCCGAGGCCACTGCCGAGTTGATCGACAATGAGGTAAAGAACCTGATTGAGGAGGTTTATAAGCGCACTCGGCTTTTGCTATCGGAAAAGCAAGATCTGTTGGAGATTGTTGCCAAAGAGCTGCTGTCAAAGGAAATTATCTTCCAAAGTGATCTTGAACGGTTGATTGGCAAGCGGCCGTTTGCCCACCAAACCACCTACGAAGCCTACACCAATGGCCAGAAAGCCAATGATGAAGATGCAGTGGTTTCAGAAGAAGTTGGCAGCGACGGCGAAAAGGCGGCTTAATGGCCCTATTTTAATCACAATTTTGAAACAAGGAGTGGAGACTGTCAACGTCACCGCTCCTTGTTTTTTTGGCTTTTCGGCATGGCATGGATTTCGCATTTTGATCTGGTTGAACATCGAGTTATGGTGTTTTTGTCCATTCACATGAACTACACTATGCTAAAAACCTCCTTTATTGCCTTGCTGATCATTACATTGGTCGGCGGCCCTGCCTCACTGGCCCAGACAGTGCGCATCACCAATCTCAAAATGCCCGAATCGCCCGCGATCAACGCCATTGCGATCGACAACCAGAACGTCAAGTGGATCGTGTCAGAAAAAGGGGTTTACAAAATGGAAAAAGGGGGCATTGAAAAAGTGAGTTTGGCGCAGGGCCAAGCCATTGTCCCAGCCCGGACCATCATATATGACAACACCAGTCGCTTGTGGGTGGGCACTTACAACAGCCGCCTCGTGAAAATGAGCACGAAGGGCATCCTAAATGATGTAGGGCTGGAACTGTCCGGTACTTCCATCGTCACCGCCCTGAGCACCGACGGCAGCGAGAAGATCTGGGCCGGTACGCTCAACAATGGGCTCTACCTTTGGGACGAGAATGAAAAAAAGTTGCAACAGTTCAGCGTAGCGGCCACCAAATTTCCCGATGACCACATTACCCGCCTGCTGACCGATAGCCGGGGATCGACTTGGGTAGGCACCCAAAGCGGGCTATGGGGGCTAGAGGACAACTATCTGCCCAAAGCTACCGCCGTCAAAACCCACGTCCAAGCCATTGCCGAATACAACAACAGCCTTTGGGTGAGCACCACCACCATCCGGGGGGCGGAATTTTGGCAATTTGACCGTTTTAGCCAGTGGAAAAAACAAACCCTGCCCGCTGAAATGCGCTCGGCCAAAATTGTGGGTATCGTGTTTGATGCTGCCGATCGCTGCTGGCTCATTGCCGATAAACTAGCCTGTCTTGAAAATGACAAATGGAAAATCTATGGCCCAGCCGATGGTTATGTGACCGAAGCGGCCACGTGCGCTTCATTGGACCGGACGGGCAATATCTGGGTCGGAACCGAGGGCAGAGGGATATATAAAGTGGAGATTGTCATCGCCAAGCCCAAGCCTAAGACCAACCCCACCGCGACAGTGGACAACCAACTCCGGGCCGACAATTTGGGCAAGCCGATCCCGCTCAACATCCAATTTGAGCAGAGCAAAGCCGAGTTAACGCCCAATTCATTGGCTGAACTGGATCGGATCGCCGACTTTTTGCGGCTTCACCCCCAATTGGACGTCGAGGTGGCCGGGCACACTGATAACACGGGTGATGCTAAATTGAACATAAAGCTATCCGAACAACGGGCCGAAGCCGTTAAATCACATTTGGGTGATAAAGGAATTGCCAGCAAACGGATTAGTACGGTGGGCTACGGAGGCAACAAGCCCATTGCCGACAACCGCGACCCCCGCAAGCGCGAACAAAACCGCCGCGTGGAGCTTGTCCTCAAAAGGCGGGGCTAGGCGATGTACACCGTTTTTATATTGCAGAATTCCCGGATGCCCAACGCAGATAGTTCGCGGCCATAGCCCGATTTTTTGATCCCCCCAAATGGCAGGCGGGGATCAGATTTGACCATCGCATTGACAAAAACGCCCCCAACTTCCAATTGGGGGATTATTTTTTGGGCCTTTTCGGGTTGCTGGGTCCAGAGCGATGCGCCAAGCCCAAAATCACTCTGGTTGGCCAACTCGATGGCTTCCTCTTCGGTCTTGAAGCTGCTCACGGCCATCACTGGGCCAAACATTTCTTGGTCAAAAGCGGGCATTCCCGGTTTGACGTTGGCCAACAGCGTCGGCGCGTAAAAATTGCCTTCCAGTGTGCCACCGGTGACCAACTGGGCACCTTTTCTAATTGACCGTTCCACTTGGATCCGCAATTGTTCCACCAAGTCGGGGCGGGCCAATGGGCCGATCTCGGTCCGGTTGTCCTGCGGGTCGCCTACCACCAACCGCTCAATGGCAGTTTTGCACAAGCTAACAAATTTATCCACAATTTTTTCGCTCACGATAAACCGTTTGGCCGCAATGCAACTCTGCCCAGCGTTGATCATCCTGGACTGCACAGCTATTTTGGCGGCCTCGGCCAAATCAGCATCTTCCAGCACAATGAACGGATCGCTGCCACCCAGCTCAAGTACGGTTTTTTTGATGTTGGCCCCGGCCGCTGAGGCTACGGAAATGCCCGCCCGCTCGCTGCCCGTGAGTGTGACCGCCTGCACGAAGGTGCTGCCAATCATGTGGCGAACTTGGTCATTATCGGCCAAGAGGGTCTGGAACACCGTTGGCGGAAAACCGGCGGCCCGGAACAACTCTTCAATGGCCAAACCGCAGCGAGTAGTATTGGGAGCGGGCTTGAGCAGGGCAACATTGCCCGCCATGAGCGCGGGAGCCGCAAACCGAAATACCTGCCAAAAGGGGAAATTCCACGGCATAATGGCCAATACCGTCCCGAGCGGCTCATAGGTGAGGTAACTTTTGCTGGCATCGGACGCAAGCGGTTCATTGGCTAAAAATTTCTCGGCATTTTGGGCATAATATTCGCATACCCACGCACACTTGCCGATCTCGGCCCTTGCTTCGCGGATGGGCTTGCCCATTTCCCGGACTATTGCCTCGGCATATCCCTCCGTGCGGTTGCGCAGGAGGTCGGCCAACTTTAAGAAAAGTTCGCCCCGAAAAGCCAACGGGGTATTGCGCCAGTGGGGGAATACCTGCGAAGATTGGGAGAGCAGATCGATGACGTGATCGTCGGTATGGTGTTCAAACTCTTCAATCACCCTACCGTTGAAAGGGTTAAAAGTCGCAAATCTCATAATCTTTTTTCTTGTCGACTGTAAACTTACACAATGCTGACCTATTTATGGCAATTCGTATCAAGTGGTTGCTTTGGGGCCACTGAAAAAGGAAAGGGCCAATCAACCATTTGCGATGGAAGCGTAGTACACGAATATCAGGTTTTACTGGGCCACTGCAGAGGATTTTCTGCCCCTGTCAGCAATTGGGCTTTTTTTGGTTAGTATCTGCCGATTCCCCCATTCAAAAGCCGGCTACTGATTTTGTGGTTTTGAAGCAAGGAAAAATGGGATCCTCGATGTGAATTGCAATGATTATTATATCTAATTTTTTGACTTTATAAACAACCCTCCGTCAAAAATAGTCATTTCAAATGTTGATTAAATTGGGGACATTTTTGCGAAAAAAAGTGGGCAATAAATGAAATTTAACTCATTTTACCGGTGAAAAAATGGTAGGATCCGCCATGCCTCTGCTAAACTCAAAAACAGTTGCGCCTGAAAACAAGTGCAAGCAAACCTGTGAACCATTTTTTCTACCTAATTTAATAATTTTGAATTTTTTATTGGCTGTTTGGCATTGTCAGTATTCAGTTCTTTCCATTTTTGGTTGTGTTTTAAAAAGTATGGTACGCGTAATTTCGTTGTTGGAGCATCATTTTGATGGCAGCTTCGTGGTTTTTGACCTTCTTGGAAAAACAGGTAGTTTTTCTCATAAAACGCCTGTTCCCGACCCTCAAACCGTTGTTCACTCCCTTTAATGTACCTTGTCAGATCTTTATCCCACCCGGTGGTTCTCTTTCTTGAAAACATGGGCAAATGCTTTCCATTGATCCGTGCAAAACTCATCAATCCTGCTGTTTTTGAGCAGTTGGTACAGTCTCTTGACCGTTGCGATGCCCCTTTTGCCAATCACATAGGCCACCACCCCGCCCGTTTCGGGGGCATAAGCGTTGATCAACCAGCGTTTCCCCTTTTTCTTGTGCCCCACACAACTCCAGTGCCCGTTCACTTGGATCGATTGGTAATGGGTCTTTTTTGGGGTGATCCGGCACAAACTTCCTTGGCGGAGCAGTATATTCAGGATCGTTTTACAACCGGTCCGCAAGATTGTCGCTATGTCCTGTATGCCACAGTTCTCTGACAACATGCTTGTTATCATGTGTTTAACACGGGGATCCGCCCCTTTGTTGCGGTAGGCGGTGATGAACTGTTTTTTGCAGGATTTGCACAAAAAGTTCTGGGCCCCATCCACCTTGCTACCATTTTTGATTACTTTTGGGCTGTGACAATGGGACAGCCCACTTTAATCGCTATTTCGCACACAACACAAAGTTAGTACGCTTCATTGTCATTTTTTGTGCCGACATACTTTCTACAACGTAACCTAAAATGTATATTTATTTTTTTGAAAATATAAATATTTTAGCTACATTTGTGTACATATGCAAAGATTGCGCATGTACAATAGTTGACGGCAAGCAAAACAGACACAACGTTACAATATAAAATGAACGAAATAGCAACAAAATCGACTCAACAAAATCATTCTATCGACATCCCTAAACGGATTTACGTAGACTTACTGTTTACCGACAAACAGTTTTTAAAAATAACCAAAGGTCTTATCCCTCAGCAAATGGAAGACAAATGGTTTGTTTATTACGAGAATGAATGGCTTTACTTTCATCGCTCTTGGACAGGTTACGGTATTTATAAAGCAAAACTTAACAAAGAAACTGACGGTTATTCTATTAAAGAATTTTCGGCGGAAAGAAATCAAGAAAAGTACAATAATCACGACGACAATACAGACATTGAAATTTTTTCTTTTATAATTGCAAGAGGACTTTTAGGAATTGATGTTAATCAAATTTATTTCAACCAAAATATTAGTTTAGAAATAAACGTAATTAAAGGTTGGAGTAATTTTGGGAATATGCTTTTTACAAATCAAGGAGTTGATCTTTATGAAAAAATTAAATCTGTTCTTTTTGGTGTTGCAGTTGGAGATGCGGTTGGCGTCCCTTTTGAGTTTAGCTCTAGTGAACAAATGAAGCAGCATCCTGCAACAGATATGATTGGTTACGGAACACACAATCAACCTCCTGGAACTTGGTCTGATGACAGCTCTCTAACATTTTGCCTTGCCGAAGCAATAACAAATAAAGGTTATGATTTACCTATGATGGCCTCCAACTTTTGTAGATGGAAGGAAAATGGTTGGTGGACGGCAAGAAATCAGGTTTTTGATATTGGTATAACGACCTCTAAATCCATTACAAGATTACATAATATTCTTAAAACGTCTAATGATTTCAAAGAGTTTGGGGAGTTAAAATTTTCTGGAGATGAATATGATAATGGCAACGGTTCGTTAATGAGAATTTCGCCTCTTCTGTTTTATATAGCAGGAATGTCACCATTACAGCAATTTGAAATTATTTGGGATGTTTCAGCTCTAACCCATAGACATATTCGAGCAGCAATGAGTTGTTTTATTTACTTAAATTTATCTGAAAAACTACTTATTGGTCAAGACAAGGTTACTGCTTATTCAGAAACGAGAAAAAACGTATTAACTCTTTGGAAAGACATACAATTCCCAATCAAAGAACAAGAACATTTTTTTAGATTAATCCAAAATGATATTAGAGAAACTAAAATCGACTGCTTAAAATCTGGTGGCTATGTCATTGAAGTACTTGAATCAAGTATTTGGTTTTTTCTACAAGAGGATAATTATAGAGAGACTATCTTGTCCATTATTAATCTTGGTCACGATACAGATACGTCAGCCGCTATAGCTGGAGGACTTGCTGGGTTATATTATGGATTTGATGGAATTCCTAAAGAATGGACATATCAAATTGCTCGTAAAGAAGACATTGAAAACTTGGCAGAACGACTTAGTGACAAGATTGCCAGCCGCTAACAAGCGATTTGGTAAATTGGCGGTTCCTTGCTCCGCAGCCACATTTGTGGCTAATCAAACATTGATTAGCCATATAAACCTTTGTTGTAAAAATCGCCACCTTCGCAGAGCTGTTACCATTGGCAATAACAGTGCTGAAAATCGTTTAAAAAATGAAAATATGTGAACTGAAATTGGAAAATGGATTTTGATACTTTTTGGAGTATCTTTTTGCTGTATAGCCGGAATTATGTTAATCAAACCGAAAATCGCAAGAGCAACTTTAAGAAAAGCAGGTAATAAGAATTTTATTAACTCATGTTACGCATGAGAACATTTCAAATTGGTTGGTTCATTAAAAGCAGCCTTCAATGCTTGTAAATAAATTTTATTTTTAAGGGCAAAGTGGTTCAATTTGTTGTTCAATTTTATATAGGCCATTATTGAGGCAAATATGTGGTTGGACTGGGTTTTGACAGTTCCTGTTGGCGACTTTGCAATGGATACATTTTGCTTTAAGCTATTGTGATATTCTTCAACACTTTACCTTTTTTTGTAGATTGTTGTAAACCCACCATCGGTCAAGTTAAAATCGTTCGACACCAAAAATCTAGTACCTGTTGAACGATCTTTGTTAGTAAAGAACTGTTTGGTCACAAGTACAGGAAAACTGGGGTCTTTTAGCCAAACTTTAACAGGTGTATTATTTGATGTGACCAACTCATCAATACTTGTCCAATGATCCCTGTTTTGGTCATTTTCTGATAAAGCAACCATTCGTTTTGATTTCATACCGAATATGAAAAACTTCTTTTTTTGATTGATAAAAGTCATGTTCCCGACTGATGAAAACCAATTATCAGCAAGTATATATTTAAATATCAGACTATTGGAAATGGATTGTGCCATCATTTGTCCCATCAACTCGTTTTTGGAAACAGGGCTGACCCGTTTAACTTTTTTAGTTTTAACCTCGCAAAATGATACACTTTTTTTTATAACTGTTTAGGTAGGTAAGTGTTTGATAATCAATTAGTTGTAAAATTTAAAGTTTGCTTAAACGGGTATGCAAATTAACTTAAATTACTGATAATCAAATAATTATAGAAATAACTAATTTATTTAAAATCAAGCCAATTATTCATAACTAATTTATTTTCAATTAGTTATGAATAATTAGAGCACCTAAACAGTTACCTTTTTTTAATCGTTTCAAATAAAACAGGAACATGCAGGGCTGTAGGATCAACATTCTTTTGGGAGTGGTAAAAAGCACCCAACAAGTTGATGCCTTCTATATTTCGTCCCTTGCTGTGGTTCCAATGCTAACAAATCAGCTCATTTTCGTCTGTAAAGGCTTTTTCAATGATGCTGTCACCGAAAATAAGGCAGGCATTTTCGTTTTGGTGTTATCGTATTAGGGGCTTGATGTTGGCCCACAAGGTCTTTGAGCCAAAGCTTGAATTAGACAATAAACGGGTAATACTGTCATGTTTGATGGTATTGCCGACCAAATTGGACAAACCAGTGGCACTTGTTTGTCCAAAACTTGAAATAAGGAAGTCTGTGTACAGGTCAAATAAATTTTCCACATACAAAAATATGATTATTTTGCCGTTCACTCCGATTGGGTGTGCGTAACATGAGTTAAATAATGCACTATAGGATAGCTTCCCAGCGCTATAAAATGCTCAGCAGTCTAAAATAGTAGGCCCAAATAATGACCAACAGATCAAGGAATTAAAGCTGACCAATTGCCAATATTATTTTATTTTTGGTGTCATTCAATCTCCCCGGCTACTTCTCTATTGAGCTCTCGAACGTCCACTTCCCATCATTGGCCGTGAGTATGTAGCGATCGCCCTCCCGGTGAAAAGTGCCCCGGCCCAAGCGATCCAGCTCAATTCGCTGACCTTGCAGTTTTCCCGGAAGCCAAGCGGTTTCCCGCCCCGGCCGCACCAGACCGTAGCGCAGGGTACTATCGGGAAAGACGAATCGGATCCGGAGCCGTCGGGTCTTGCCCCGCACTTTGCCCTGGTAGAAACCCACCATGCTGGGCGGGGGCAGCACCTCCGGCTTGGGCTGGACGATGGGTTTTGGTTGGGTTACCCGGTTCGGCTTGCTGGTTTTGGTTCGGCCGCTGCCCAACCAAACGACCCAGCCCAGTAAGGCAATCAACAGTATCCCTCCCAATAGCATCGACCTTAACCTCAGTTTCCAGCGGGGAAATGCCGGTACTGGTTGGGTTGGCACAGGCTTGGTTTGCGGTTTGACCACAGTTTGCGGCTCTTTGGACTGCCGTTCCTTGGGCTGGTCGACGGCCTTGGTGAGTGGCTTTGGGGTGGCCTTGGGCTTGGGCTTTTCCTCAGCTTTGGGCAATGGCTGCTTGGTGGCAGCTTTAGCTTTTTCGGCCAATACCAGTTTAGCCTTTTCTTCCAACGCCTTCAGGGCCTCCTCGCTTTCGCGCTGCACTTCCAATTTTAGCTCGTAGATTTTATGTTTGGGCAAGCCCAATTCGGCGGCTTTTTGGACAATGGCGGCATTTTCCCGCTCCCCCAACTTGCCCGAACAATTCAGGTAGTGTTGGCTGATCAAGCTTTTTAGGATGTCATCTTCGGGGGTTCGGAGCATGGCACAAAATTATACCAAGAAACGCGCATTCGCCACCCATTGGCCCAATGCCCCGGCCAGTTGGGCCAGATCGGCCTCAGTGTGCCGGCAGTTGATCACCACCCGCGTAATGGGGGGGGCGTCGGCCTTGGGATAGGGAAACGAGGAGACCAACAGGCGGTGGGCCAGTAAATGGTGATAGAGCGCGTTGTGTTTGGTAAAAAAAACCGGGTAGCCGGGGCTGGAATGGAACAGGCCCAGTTCGGCGGTTTGGTCGGCAAAAAGGGCGGTGTTGGCGCGGAGCAGGGCCAAATTGTGCCGATAGACCTCCCCCGCCCGGGCAAAAGCATACAAGTAGGCGGGGGCCGTTGGCGATGCACCAGCATAAAAAGGTGTGGCCCGGAGGCTGGCCAGCAAATGCGGTGGCCCAAGCACCATCCCCGCCGGAATGCCGCAAGCCTTGGCCATCGAGGCGATCACCACGCGCTGGACGTTGGGCAGATTGGGGATCTGGTCATAAATACCGCTACCGGAGCTGCCCAGCAGGCCGAACCCGTGCGAATCGTCGGCAATAAAGATGATTTCTTTGTCGGGCGACAATTCCCCCAGCCAATTGAAGTCGTACAACTGGCCCCGGATGGAATCCACCGAATTGCTGACGATGATAAATCGTTGGCGGGCCGACGCATTGATTGCTGGCACCGTTTGCCCAACCCATTCCCCAAAGCCCAGATCGCTGGCCGTTTCGTGGCCCGACCATACCGCCGGGTGGGTGTCTGGCGCATATAAAATGGCCGTATTGGCCGCCGTGGCCCAGTTTTGTTGGAGCCAGTGCACCAGCAGTTGCCCGGCCAAGAAACCGGACGACATCAACAAAGCGGCCGGGCTGCCCGTCCATTGTTGGAGGTGGGCCTCGGCTTCCTCATACACGCGCAGGCGCAAATTGCCCGATCGGGAGCTGCCATAATTGCTCCCATAGCGAGCCATGCCCTCGCCGAGCAGGAGCCGGAAATGGGCATCGTGGGGGATGCCCAAGTAGGCCGTGCCACTGAAATAAAGAAAATCGCCCTCGCTGGTGCGGGCCAGCCGATCGGGCAGTTGGTCGGTGTGAAAAATCATCAGCAACAAAAATCCGTAAATTTCCCTAAGTTTGGGTTTTATTGTTTCTCCGCGAACCCAAATTTTCGGGGTTTGTGCCAAGCCAAAGTAAGTTTATGGGCCAAAGAATACTCTTGATTGCGGGCATGGTGGCGGTAGCGGGCCTAGCCAGTTTGGGTTGGGCCTTGATTGGCCACCTGGATCTCAAAAAATTTCGCCGGGAATACGAAATGACCGAGGGCACGGTGAGCGAAGTGATCACGACCGACAGTTTACATTTTTACCCCCGGATCCGTTTCAAAACTTTGGACAACCAACGGCTGCACCTAAAACTGCGCCGGGAGGAGGCCAATGTAAAAGCGGGCGACACATTGGCCATTTATTACGATCTGGTCAACCCGGCCGATGCCCATTTGGCCATGCACCACAGTGGAAGCCCGATCTATCTCAAGGTTGGCATCGGGGGGGCCTTGCTGGCGTTTGGTTTGCTGGTGATGGGCTGGCTGCTCCAGCTCCGGGCCAAGGCCCAAAGGCTGGTGGCTGAGGGCCGCAAGGTGAAAGTGGAACTGTTGCGTGCCGAGCCCGTGCCCCAGTGGGCATTTACCGGGCTACAACCCCACCGGATTGTGTGCGCGTGGACCAACCCTGCCATCCCGGCCAAGCCAGTGATCCTCGAGAGCCAGATCATATTTGGCAATCCGGCCGAATGGCTGGCCGAGGCTCAGCTTTTCGCCTATTTTGATCAGATCCGGCCCGAGCGTTACCACGTTGACCTTGCTTGGTTGCCCGCCAAGATGCGGCTGGTGTAAGCACCCAGCGGTCAATGAGCGGGTAGCAATGAACAACGACAATGAAGCAAAGCCCCAGCGGGGCAACTGTTCACCGTAAGGTCATGCCTACGGGATTTTTTCCGTTCACAATTTACGAAGCGTTGCGAATGTTATACTAAGCCTTGGTCGCTAACAGCCTCTTAAGGCTTAAAATGCCTTACGCAACTCTATTTTATTGCTCCTGCTAAGCCTATTTCAGATACTTTACTAAATCTTACCTCATTTCACAAAAAATTAATTCTACAAACTTTATATCATAAAAATATAAATGCCTGAAAATCAATTATATAAAATCACTATATTTAGCATAATCTAGCCACCTAGCTTCTATTCATACCTTAAACTTAAAAAATAAATTCTACATTTGCGACCACTGAACAGTTACGAAAAAATTAGAATTTTTCCGTAAAATAAATAAATTTTCCGATAAATTTTTGCTTGTTCGGGCCTGCGATGCCGGGTTTTATCACCTAAACCCTAATCAATTTTGTGGGGTGTAGCACTTCTGCCCTGCGCTTGCCTCTAATCGGCCCGCCGTTGCGATTGGGCACCGCTTTTAGTTTTTTTCGTTTCGCAGTTGCTCTATTTGTGCAACTGTTGGCTTGGTATGTCTTGCAATGTCCTCATTTGATAGAGAAGTTTGTAATAAACTCCTTGCAATTCCAATAACCTTTTTACAGTTCTTGTCTTTGCTTGTCTTTTCCGCTGCCTCAACTTGCCAAGAAAGAGTCTCACTTGCTTTTACGTGCAAATAATCCAAATAACTATTATAGCCATATTGTGTATCTTTGTCTAAACGCGTAAAGTCCAAAACTTCTTTTGCTTCTGCCAAGCCTCTTGCCTTGAACTCATCTTTGACTTCGCTGTTTTTCAAAAAAGCAAATCCACTCGTCAAGTGTATCTTTGGCTATGTTATTCAACTGATTAACTTTAATAATATAGTATTCCAGAAAAATTATCTGAGACATTCTATTTGATAAAAGTTTCCTTTTGTTTGTTTGAAAGTTGTAAGGTATCGTTTTCATGCAATCCCCTAAATTTATTTTTCCTTTATAAAACGTAATCCTTTTACCATTGTTGGTGTTAGCAAAGCGCACCCACAACCCCGCTGGGCAAAGCCCGTGACTTTGTCCCAGAAATAAGCGAAAATTCTATGACTTTCTTTAGTCCTGGCCGCCAGCGCGATGGCCTTTCTTACGTTTGTTGGTGTTAGCAAAGCGCATCAACAACACTTTTGGGCAAAATCTATAACTTTGTACCATAAATAAGCGAAAATCTATGACTTTTGGCAGTCGTGGATCCCGGTTGCTTAAGCGGCAAAGCTGGCCAACGCTATCGCCGTGGAGCTGAATGGCGGCTGGCCCGCGCTCCCCATTTCCCTGCCCAATACGCGGATCCAAGCCAGAAAAAAACCAACTTTTGGCCGGGTGACCAAAAGTTGGCAAATTAGGCTGGCTGGGCCGTTGATTGGGCACTTCGCAACGAAGGCCACACCGTTATTGGGTGGCGCCTTGAATGGCCATTTCCTTGACAAACGGAAACTTGTAGAGCCGCTTGCCAGTGGCCGCAAAAATCGCATTGGCCACTGCCGCCCCCACGGGTGGGAGCGTGGGCTCGCCCAACCCAGTGGGATCGTTCAGGCTGGGCACAAAGTGAATTTCCACCTGCGGGGCCTCGGGCATCCGGATCAGGCGATAACCGTTGAAATTATTGGCACTCGGTTTGCCCGCCTCGAAGCTAAAATCACCAAAGAGGGCATGGCCTACCCCGTCGATCACTCCGCCCTCCGACTGGTTAATGGCCGAAACCGGGTTCACCACGATACCGCAATCAATGGCGCAGATCACTTTTTGCACCACTGGTTGGTTGTTGACCAGCACTACCTCCGCCACTTCGGCCACGTAGGTATTGTGGGAATAGTAGGTACTGAACCCTTGGTAAACTCCAGCTTTGGGGCTGCCCCAGTTGGCTTTTTCGGCCGCTAATTTGATTACGCCGATGGATTTATCCACTTCATATTCAAATTTGGCCCCGGAGGCTTTGGCTTTTTCAAACAGATCAATGCGGAATTTGACCGGATCGGTGCCCAGTTCTTGGGCCACTTCGTCCAGAAATGCCTGCTCGGCAAAAGCCAAGAAGTTGGTAATGGGGGCACGCCAGGGCGCGGTCGTAATGTTGCTTTCCAAATTGTGGGACTCGACCAAATAATTGGCAATAGCCCCAGCGGGGAAGGTGTTTTCGCGGGTAAAGTTTTGCCCGTTTGCGCCGGTGCCGGTGAGGTGATAGGCGGTCACTTGTTTGTCCTTGATCGCCACCCGAAACTTGTATTTGGAGGCTGGGCGGTAAAGTCCGGCGGTCATTTCATCTTCGCGGGTAAAGGCAAGCTTGATCGGTTTGCCCGACAGTTTGGACACCTCGACGGCCTCCAGCACATAATCGTGCATGAGCCGGCGGCCAAAGCCCCCACCCATCCGGGAGATCTCGACCGAGATCTGGTTTTCTTTCATGCCCAGCAGATCGGCCGCCAGTTTGCGGGCCCGCTCGGGCGTTTGGCACGACCCGATCAGCTCGGCCCCATCCGCCCGCACATGAGCAAAGTAATTCATGGGTTCCAAACAACTGTGCGGTAAAAATGGCCCCTCATACGTTTTTTCAACGATTTTATCAGCCGAAGCAAAGGCGGTTTTCACATCGCCATCCGAACGCTTGGGCTGGGCCGCCGGGGTATCCAAAAAAGCCAGCATTTTGGCATCGTGATCGGCTGTGCTTTCCGGTTTGGTTCCTTCTTTCCATTGGGCCATCAGGGCTTTTTGGCCCTTGATCGCCGCCCAAGTGGTGTCGGCCAACACGGCTATTTTGTCACCAAAACGGACGGTTTGGCGCACTCCGCTTACTTTACGGGTGGCGGTATCATCAAAAGTATCGAGTTTGAGGCCAAAAGCGGGCGGGCGCAACACCACTGCGTAGAGCATTCCCGGTTTTTTGACATCGATGCCATACAAGGGTTTGCCCCGTACAATGTCACCCGTGTCCACGTTTTTGGTGTCTTTTCCGATGATCTTGAAGTCTTTCGGCGCTTTTAGCTGCACTTCTTTGGGCACTTCCAGCTTGGCCGCATCCCCAACAATTTCGCCGTAGGTCATTTGCTGGCCCTTGGCATTGCGGATGATGCCTTCCGAAACAGTACATTCGGCCGGTGCAACCTGCCATTTTTGGGCGGCGGCATTGATGAGCATTTGCCGGGCCGTGGCTCCGGCCAAGCGCAGCGTTTTCCAGCTCTGGCGCAGCGACTGGCTGCCCCCCGCCACCTGCCGGGTAAACACTTGGGTGTTGAGTGGGGCCTGTTTGACCACTACGTTTTTCCAGGCCACGTCCAGCTCTTCGGCCACGATCATGGGCATGGAAGTCTTGACGTTCTGTCCAATTTCGGGATTGGGCGACATGATGGTCACCAAACCAGTGACATCAATCTGGATGAAGCCATTGAGAGCGGTCATTTCGCCCAGCCGGGCCTTGCTGCCCGGTGCTCCCATGCTTTGGGCGGCCAGCCAGTTGAACCCCAGCAATACGCCCCCACCGGCCAAGGCCGTCACCTTGAAAAAAGAACGACGGTTATAGGAAGTTTTCATTGATTGGCAGCGGTTTGAATGGCCTCTTTGATCCGGTTATAGGTAGCGCAACGGCAAATATTGCCGCGCATGGCGGCCTCAATTTCAGCTTCAGTGGGCTTGGGGTTGGCAGTCAGCAACGCGGCGGCGTTCATGATCTGGCCCGCTTGGCAATAGCCACATTGGGGCACATCGTGGGCCACCCAGGCTTGTTGGAGCGGGTGGTCGCCCTGCTCAGAAAGCCCCTCAATGGTGGTAATGGATCGGTTGCGCACTGCCGCCACGGTGGTGACGCACGCGCGGGTGGCCTTGCCGTCCAAGTGGATGGTGCAGGCCCCGCATTGGGCCACTCCACAGCCATACTTGGTGCCCACCAGGTCGAGGTGATCGCGCAATACCCAAAGCACGGGGGTGTCGGCATCGGCCTCCACTTCGTACTTTTTCTTATTGACCGTAAGTTTGTACTTGGGCATACATTAACTAGTTTTGATAAAGGGAGAAATAAGTGTCCACTGGGCAGCCACTTGGCGCAATAAAGGTAATGCTTTTATAACAAAAAACGAAAGATCGGCCACTGACAATCAGTGAGGTGGAACGGGCATAAATAACGGGTTTCGGCTTGGCGTAAATGCCAGGGCAGTGCGCTGGCCACCAACTGGCACACCAGCAACGCCTCCGCGATCACTTGAATTTGGGGGGATGCTGATCGTCAAAATCAGTGGCCGCCTGAAACGCCTGGGCCACTGCCAAGATAGTGGCTTCGTCAAATAAATTGCCCAAAAACGAAATACTGGTGGGCCGTCCGTCCCGGAAACCGTTGGGCACCACCACCACCGGATGGCCGGTCAGGTTGGTGATGGCCAAGAAGTTGTTCTGGAAACTGGGTGCGATCAACACATCATATTGGCTCACGATGGCATCGATTTCTTCAATCATTTTGGCCCGCAGGCGGTTGGCGTTGATGTATTCGGTGGCCGAGATGAACCGGGCCGCCCGGAACGAAGTGGCCCAAGCATTTTTGCCCTGCTGCACCAATTGGTCGTCTTGGTTGGTGCGGGTGAGCTCATCAAAGGCCGCAGCGGCCTCCGCCAGCAAAATAATATTGACAATATTGGCTGGAACGCTGGTCTGGAAGACTACTGGGCGCAGATCGGCCCCCAATTTTTTTAACGTCTCCAACGTGGCCCGCTCCCGGCTCGACTCGCGCAAACTATCAAAATTGGCTTGCACATAGCCGATGCGCAACTTGGTAAAATCGACCTTCCCGGTGTAGTTGAAAGGGGCATCGCGCACGGTTTTGTCCTTGCCATCGCTGCCCCGGATGGCTTCCAGCACGATGGCGGCATCCTCCGCGCTCCGGGTCAGGGGGCCGATCTTGTCCAAACTCCAGCTCAGGGCCATGGCCCCATAGCGGCTCACGCGCCCGAAGGTGGGTCGCAGTCCGGTGGTGCCGCAGCGCGTGGCGGGCGATACGATAGAGCCCAGCGTTTCGGTGCCGATGGCGAAAGGCACTAGGCCGGCTGCCGTGGCCGCCGCCGATCCGGCCGAGGAGCCGCTGGATCCTTGGGGGAGGTACCAAGGGTTTCTGGTTCTGCCCCCAAACCAGACATCGCCCATGGCCAGTTCGCCCAAGGTCAATTTTGCAATCATTACCGCCCCCGCATCTTCCAATTTTTTGAGCACCGTGGCTGTTTGGTCAATTACTTGATCGCGGTAAGGCCCCGCGCCCCAAGTGGTCTTGGTGGCCGGGTGGGCCAGCAGATCCTTGGCCCCAAAAGGAATGCCGTGCAAAATGCCCCGGTACTTGCCCTTGGCCATTTCATCATCGGCTCTTTGGGCCTGTTGCAGGGCAATGTCCTCGGTCAGGGACACGACGCACTGCAACGTATCGCCCCAAGTTTTTAACCGTTGGAGAAAAAACTTGGTCAGTTCCACCGAACTGATCTGGCGGCCCTTGATGAGCGCAGCCAGTTGGGGAATGGAATAAAAAGCCAACTCATTGCTGTTTTTGGGCAGGGCGGTCTTTGGCAATGGCCACGCAATCGGCTTTTGCGCACCGCTGATTTGTTTGCCGGGTGGCAGCGGATCAAAGAGCAGGGCCGGACTTTGCCAATTTTTCAGTGATTGGCGGTGCATGGCCCGGTAGATGTCCAAATAAAATGCCACATTTTCCACTGCTGAGTCACGCTCAGCGGCGGTAAATTCCAGGTCCAACAATTGCTCGGCAATTTCCAATTGCGTTCGGTTGACCTTACTTTGGGCAAATAACTTGATAGAGTAGGCGGCAAATAAGCAGGCGATCAGGTAGATTTTCAATTGCATAATATTTTGCGATAAGTGTTTATAATTTTATAAAAAATGCTTGGTCTGGCAAATCTATTTCAAGATGAAGCAGGTTTTAAGATTTCACTGGATTGATTTTCAAGGATTTGTTTTTTAACTATTCTTGAACCAATTTTGATTGATCGTGAATGACAAAATAAATCGACCGATATGCACCTCCGTTTCCTCTATGGCTTGTTGATTGGCGGCTTGTTCGCCTGCGGGCCACGACCAGCCCCTCCAGCCGCCCAGCACCTTTCCCCAGAACTCCAAAAAGCCTTGGCCAGTTTTGAACTGGCCGATGATTTTGAAATTGAACTGTACGCGGCCGAGCCGTTGATTGCCGATCCTGTCGCCATGGAGGTGGATGAAAACGGCACCGTCTATGTCGTGGAGATGCACGGCTACCCGCTGGACAAAAGCGGGACGGGGAAGGTGAAAATATTGACCGACACTGACCACGATGGATACCCGGACGCGAGCCAAGTTTTTGCCGATAGCCTCGTGCTGCCCACGGGCATTATGCGGTGGCAAAAGGGGGTGATCGTGACCGACCCGCCCAATGTCCTCTACTTGGAAGATACCACCGGGGACGGCAAGGCCGATATCAGGAAAGTGCTATTGACGGGGTTTGCGCTGTCCAATCCCCAGCACAACCTCAACAGCCCGATTTTTGGGTTGGACAACTGGATCTACCTGGCCCACGAAAGTTCGATCACGCCCAATGTCTATAAAAAGGAGTTTGGCGATGAGGGCACCAAAATTCATTTCCCCGATCGGCCGGCGGCCACGCTGCCCAAGAATGCCAATGGGCGCAATGTACGCTTTAAACCAGGCACTTACGAACTGGAAATGCTGGCCGGGGAAACCCAGTTTGGTCAAACTTTTGATGCGTATGGCCACCACATTCTCACCAGCAACGCCCACCACCTCTTCCACGAAGCCATTGCCGACCGCTATTTGCGGCGCAATCCCGGCCTGTTGGTAGCAGATGCGACCCAGTCAATGCCCGATCACGGCGATGCCTGCGAGGTGTACCCCATCACCCAAAATCCTGAACACCAACTGCTTACCGATGTGGGCGTGATCACCTCCTCCTGTGGGGTCACGTGGTATTTGGGCGGACTTTTCCCCGAAAAATACAAAGACATGACCGTCATTGCCGAGCCAGTCCATAACTTGGTCCATGCCGATTTTATCAAAGACAACGGAGCCAGTTTTGTGGCCAGCCGAGTGTTCGAGAAAAAGGAGTTTTTGGCCTCCAAGGATGCTTGGTTTCGTCCGGTCAATTTTTATGTCGGGCCCGACGGCGCACTCTACGTGATCGATTATTACCGCCAAATAGTGGAGCATCCCGAATGGATGGCCGATGAAACCAATCAATCCGGTAAACTTTATAATGGAACCGATCAAGGGCGGATCTACCGGATCAAGCCCAAGGGAACCACATTGGCCAAGTTCGTTGGACTGGGCAAGGCCACCGACGAAACATTGGTGAATCAATTGAAAAGTGCCAATATTTGGTTCCGCCGCACCGCCCAGCGCTTGCTGCTGGATCGGCAGTCCCCGGCTACTTTGCCCTTGCTGCGCGACTTGATCAAAGCCGACCAATCGCCCGAGAGCGTGGTGCACGCGCTCTGGACTTTGCACGGGCTGGGGGCGATTGCTCAAGCTCCCGAGCTGTTGAAACGGGCGTTGGCCCATGCCAATGCTGGGGTGCGCGAAAATGCGATCAAGATCGTTGAAGTTGCTTTTATCAACCAGCCCGATACTGCCCAACAAGCCGTTTGGCTCGCCCAGCTCATCGAGCTAGCCCAGCGCGATCCGTCGCCCAAAGTCCGATTCCAATTGCTGTGCACCCTTGGCTTTGGGGCAGGTACCGACGTGCTGGCTGCCCGCAATGAACTGCTGTTGAAGGACATAGAGGACAAATGGGTGCAATACGCCGCCCTTTCGGCGGCCCAAGGCAAAGAAATGGAAGTGTTTGATTTTGCGGTCCAGCAGTTGGCCAGCCAGCCGAGTACGGGCAAGAGCCTGTTCTTTGCCAATGTGAGCGCCCTGATCGGGTTGGGCCAAGATCCAGCCCTGATCGGCCAGTTGATCCATAAAGTGGCCCAAGATCGGGGGGGCGAAAATGCGTGGTGGCAGGCCGCCAGTTTGGCCGGGCTGGGCAAAACCTTGGCGTACATGGATTTGGACGGAGCCTTGGCCACCGAAAAAGGGTTGTTGCTGGGCAACTTGGCTGCTGACAAAGCCCCCGAATTGCAAAAAGCCAGCTTGGCTTTATTGGAAGTCATCGGGTTGCCGGGGGAGGTGGCCCTCCGGCCAGCCGTGGCGCGGGCCTTGGCAGTGCTCGGCGACCAGCGGGCCGACGATCAGGCCCGATCCATGGCCATTGGCTTGCTGGCCCTGCACCAGCCCGACCAATACGCAGCGCAAATCCAACAGTTGATCACGCCCCAAAGCTCCAGCGACCTGCAAAAAGTGGCCATGCAGGCCCTCAACAAGACCAAAGGCACCCAAGTTTGCGGGTTTTTGCTCAAAGAATGGCCCAATTTTACCCCCGAAATCAAAGAAGAAGCCGTGGCGGTGCTGATGGAAAACCGGGAGCGTACCCAGTTCCTGCTGGCCGCCCTAGCCGATAAAAAAATCCCCAGCTCGGCCGTTGCGTGGCCCAACCAAGTGCGCCTGATGAACAACGATGACTTGGCGATCCGTCAAAAAGCGCGGATCCTTTTGGCCAGCCATGCCCCGGAAAAAACCGCAATCTTGGCCCAGTACCAACCGGCTTTGTTGGAAAACGGTGATGTGGCCAATGGATTGGCCGTTTTTCACGCCCAATGTGCCCAGTGCCACCAAATGAACGGACAGTTGGGCAAGGCCATTGGCCCCGATCTGGGCACGCTGCGCAACCGCCAGCCCCTCTCGATCGCGCTGGAAGTATTGGTGCCCAGCAACTCTATTGCCGATGGTTACGAGTTCTGGACCGTTGAACGCAAAAGTGGTGGGATCAGCTACGGGATCATCAGCGCCGAAACCGCCACCTCGATCACCCTGCGGGACTTGGCCGGGGCCGAGACGACCATCCCCCGCAAGGAAATTGCCAAACTTGCCGCCAGCAATACGTCGATAATGCCGGGCGGTTTTGCCCAATCGATTGACCCCAAAGCCATGGCCGATTTGGTGGGTTTCATTAAAAATTACCGGGAATGAATTGCTTGACGGCAAAGTCACCGACTTGACAGAACAGAGCCAAACCGACACTTACTCTTTAACCCAACCACCCAATGATGAAATGGATCTTCCGCATTTTCCTCCTGCTGGTTTGCCTAGCCTGCTTGGGCCTGGCCTGGGCCTACCACAATGGCCGGGATCGGTTCCCGGGCTATACCCTCCAACTGGACATTCCGGCCCCGGAACCGACCACTTTGCAGGTCGGTTTTGCGGCCCTGGCCATCACTCCCAAGCTCGAGGACACTTGGATCGATGCGGACAGCAACGCCCGCTATGAACCCCAAAACGGTGACACCTTCCAAGACAACAACCAAAATGGCAAGTTTGATGCCTACTGGCTGGCCGGTTTCCAAAACATGCGCCCCGCCCAAGGGGTGAACGATGATATTTGGGCCCGGGCAATGGTGGTGGACGATGGCAAAACCCGTTTGGCCCTCGTGGGCATTGATCTGATCGGCTTCGGTCATGATGATGTGCTGGCCGTGAGGAAGCTGCTCCCCACCGAAGCGGGCATTACCTACTCGATCATCTGCGCGTCGCACACCCACGAAGCTCCCGACTTTATCGGGCTTTGGGGCGAAGAATACAAACATGGCATTGATCCCGCTTTCAAACAGTATGTGTACGCCCAGACGGTCAAGGCCATTGTCCAAGCGGTAAAAAATAAACGGCCCGCCAAACTCAAATTTGCCATTGACGAAAACGGGGCCAAACCATTGGTGGCCGACACCCGCCAGCCCGAAGTATATGACGCTGCCATCAAAATGATGCAAGCCATTGACAGCGAGGCCGATACCACGCTAGGCACTTTGGTGGTGTGGGGCAACCACCCCGAAACCACTTGGGACAAGAACTTGCTCATCACCTCCGATTTTGTCCATTATTGGCGCAAGGGGATCGAGCAGGGTGTTTACCACGGTGACAGTTTAATGGCCAAAGGGCTGGGGGGCACGGCGGTGTTCATCAATGGGGCCATCGGCGGCCTAATGACCACCCCGCCCGAGTTGCCGGTCAAAGATCCATTCACGGGTCAAGTTTTCACCACTCCATCGTTTGCCAAAGCCGAAGCTGAGGGCCAGACCTTGGCCTTGTTGACCCTCCAAGCCCTGCGGGATTCCCTCCAGACCGAAACAGTTGAAAAAACTGGGATCCGCCTCCGGGCTAGCACGATTGAGGTGCCATTGGACAATTCCCTCTACCGACTGGCGGTAGGCTTGGGCGTACTGGATCGCGGGTACAGTTCATGGGGGAAAATGCGCACCGAAATAGCCGTGTTCCGCCTCGGCAACGCGGTGTTCCTCACCACCCCGGGCGAGCTCTACCCCGAATTGGCCTACGGCGGCATCGCAGCCCCGGCGGGCCAAGATTTCAAACTGTCGGCCCAAGAAACGCCCCCGCTGGCCAATTTGGCCAAGGGTAAATACCTGTTCCTGTTGGGGTTGGCCAATGACGAAATCGGTTACATCATTCCCAAGAGCGAATGGGACACCGAAGCCCCGTACCTGTATGGGGCCAAAGAGCAACTGTACGGGGAAATCAACTCGGTCGGCCCCGAAACCGCGCCCATCATCCACCGGGAAAGCCGGAGATTGTTGGAAGGGTTTTGAGGGTTGCCGTTGGGCCAAGTCTGCGAATGTTGGGCAAAGCCTGTAACTTTGCCCTGGAAATAGGCGAAAGTCGGTGACTTTCGTTAAACGACGGCCCCCTTTACCATTGTTGGTGTTGGCAAAGCGCACCAACAACAAATAAGCGCTCATCCAGCACATGGACGGGTATTGAACAACTATTTCAAGGCTTTGCCAGCTTTCTGACTAAACGAACATGCAACAGGAAAAGTTGGCGGGCATTGGCCGGGGAAACGCTTTCTACAATGCGCCGGGGAACGCGGAGCACCGCTGGAAGACTGCGCGTCTGCGGTTCAACGGCGGCGTGGAGCGCACCGGCGACTTTGGCCTCAACTGGGACGAGAGCGGGGCGCGCATGTACAAGAAACGGTTTCCCCCGCCCGCCGTGCCCCGCTTCCATCTACTAAGCCACTTGCGGGAAAGCCACCAACAAAGCCGTATGTTCCACGTAATCAAGTAGTTTGATTAGTTCAGTTTCGGTGGTCAATGGGTTCATGAGGGTGGTGCGCAAGTAAACACAGCCTCTTAGGCTGGTCTGTACGATGTAGAACCGGCCCGATTCCACAATGGCCTGCCGGATCCCTTGGTTCAACGCATTTGCCTCGGCAACCGACTGATCGGGCAATAAGTAGCGAAAACAGACAATATTGGCTTGGGGGGCGACGGCCAATTCCAATTGGGGCCGTTGTTGGATCAGTTGGGCGAATTGCCGGCCCAGATCATACAAGGTGGTGACGTAATCATCAAACAGTGGCAGCCCGTAGGTGCGCAGGAGCACATAGACTTTGATGCTCATCATCAGTTTGGTGCATTCAAACGTCCGTTTGGCTAAGTTGAACCACTCCCGGTCGGTCTGGGCCCATAGATATTGGGCTTTTTGGGCAAAAGTTTGGTAAGAATCATCCCCATTTTTGAACACCAGGCCGGTGACCAAAGCGGGTGTCATCAACATTTTGTGAAAATCCACCACCACCGAATCGGCCAAATGGATTCCTTGGGCCAGATTTTTGTACTTTTTGGTGAAAACCACTGCTCCTCCGTGGGCCCCGTCTACGTGGAACCAAAGCCCGTGGGCTTGGCAGAAGGCGGCGATCGCCCCCAAATCGTCGTAGGAACCGGTGGAGGTGGAACTGGCGCTGCCCACCACGGCGATCACTTGTTTGCCATCGGCCAACGCCTGCTGGTAACAGGCTGCCAACAAATCGGTGCGCATTTGATAAGCATCGTCCACGGGTACTTTGATCACCCCGGCCGCGCCCCAGCCCATGATGCGCACAGTCCGCTCAACGCAATAATGGGCCTCTTCCGACACCATGATTGCGTATTGGTGCTGGGTTCCTGTTTCCCAAACGTCCTCATTGGCCTTTTGTTTACGGGCGCAGAGCATGGCTGTCAGGTTGGCCAGCGTACCGCCGGAGGTCAAAAACCCACCAGCCTGCTCACCGAACCCGATGGCCTTGCGCAGGGTATCGATCACGATGCGCTCGATCACCGTGGCCGAAGCACCCATTTCATACACGGCCATGCCATTGTTGAGCAAGGCTGAAACCAAACTGGCCAAAGCTGTGGCTGGGGCTGGCCCACTTACTTGGTGGCCCATGTAGTGCGGGTGGTGGATGTGGATCGAGTTGGCCAAAAGTTTGGTAAAAAAACTGTTCAAGTCGGCCTTGCCCCACTGGTCAGCTTCGGCCTCCCAATCGGCCAGCAGCGCATCCGGGGCCAGCCAAGGCAAGACTGGATGCGGCCCAGCTTGTTGATCGCGCTCGAGATAGTCGGCCAATTGATCGATCAGGGCGTGGCCTTGCTGGCGAAAAGTAGCCGGATCGTAGGCCTGAACAAGCAGAGGGGTCATGGCAAAAATGGTTTTGGGCAAAGATAGCCAAGTTTGGCCATGGCCATTTGCCAACCAATGCCAGTGGTGCTGCCAGCCAGCCTCTACGGACTAGCCAGCGCGTGATAATTGTTCAATTGTTAATCTTTGGCCCAGTTTTTTGCAAAAAGCAACGGGAAAACAAGGCCATCAAGCCTTTTTTGTGCAAATTTGGCGGGTGCTCGCAAACAAGTAGCAACTTCTACCTTTTTTCAAGAAAACAAAATGACAACAAACCGATCCGCCCTATTCACCCTGATGAACGTTTGGTTTTTCTGGGGCTTTGTGGCCGCCTCCAATGGAATTTTGATTCCATTGTTCAAAGAAAAGTTCAGCCTTTCCCAAGGCCAGTCGCAATTGGTCGACTCAGCCTTTTATGCGGCGTATTTTATTGGCTCAATTCTTTACTTCGTTGTTTCGGGAGCCCTGAAAACTGATATTCTCAACAAAATAGGTTATAAAAACGGAATTGTCTACGGGCTGATCCTGTCGGCGGCAGGTTCGTTGCTGTTCATCCCGGCGGCCGATACCCAATCGTTCGCGCTGTTGCTCTCCGCGCTCTTCGTGGTAGGGTTGGGTTTTTCGCTCCAGCAGATCGCTACTAATCCCTACATGATTGCCTTGGGCGACCCGGCCACGGGGGCCTTGCGGATCAACATGGGCGGGGCAGTCAACAATTTTGGCACCACCATTGGGCCGGTGCTGGTGAGCTATGCCATTTTCGGGGCCTTCACCGACGATGCCGCCAAAACCGCTACTGTTGAGTCGGTCAAAACGCCCTATCTCATCCTGGGGGCCTTGTTCTTGGTGTTTGCCGTTTGGTTTTCCTTGGCCAAACTGCCCCGGATCAGCAACGATGAAACGGTGGAAATCGGGACCGGAGCCCTCAAATTTCCCCAATTGGTGCTGGGCATGGTCGCCATTTTCATGTACGTGGGCGTAGAGGTGACCATCGGCAGCAACTTGGGCGAGTACTTGGCCCAGACCCAGCAACTGGATTCCTCCAAAATCTCGATGTACATCTCCTTGTTCTGGGGCAGTCTGATGATGGGCCGCTGGACCGCTTCGCTGCCCGGTTTTGGGGTCACTGGCACCACGCGGCAAATCATGACCGTGCTCCTCCCGTTCATCGCTTTTGGGGTGGTGCTCGGGGTCAATGCCCTCCACGGCAGCGATGTTTCCCTGTTGTATCCCTACGCATTTTGCATTTTTGGCGTGGTGGCGGCCTTCTTTTTTAGCGGCGACAAGCCCGTGCGCACCATGCTCATTTTCACGGGGATGGGCGGACTGGCCATGACCATCGGCCTGCTCACCAGTGGGCAAGTGGCCCTGTTTGCCTTTATCAGTGGCGGGCTGGCCTGCTCCATTTTGTGGCCCTGCATTTTTTCCCTGGCCACGGCGGGCTTGGGCAAATATACCAGCCAAGGCTCGGCGTTTTTGATCATGATGATCTTGGGCGGGGCCATTGTCCCGGTGTTGCAGGGCACACTGGCCGACAGCATCGGGATCCAATATTCTTATGTAGTGGCCCTGCTCTGCTTTGGATACCTCTTTTTCTTTGCCATGCGGGTGCAAACTGAATTGCGGAAGCAGGGCATTGATTTTGACCAAACAGTGACCAACACTGGCAAAGGCCACTAAAAGGTTGTGGTTTTACGAAGTTCCCCATCGACGCGGCAAGGTTGCCGCTGCCCGGTGGGGAACTTCTGCTTTCAACCGATCCAGAGAAAGGCAAGTTGGTTTTGGGGACTGGCCCCAGTGCTGGTGACTGTTTTCGTAATTAAGAAATGGCAACTATTTGGGTGATTTTTTTGGGCTTTTACCCCAACAGGGCAATGCGTTTATGGAAAAGTAATTGAGCGTATCAAATGCGACCCCGTCGGGGCCGTACCAAACGTTGGTAATTTCGGTTTTTGCCTTATCTTTAAGCCGACATACACCCAACAATGACCTGTTGTACCCGATGAATCAAACCAGCAATGAACTCGTGCTCTTTTTTGGGCGTTTTCACCCACTCTTGGTCCACCTGCCCATTGGCTTCCTGGTAGTAGCCGCCCTAATGGAAGTATTTGCCTTGTTCAAACGTTTTGCGGCCCTCAAACAGGCCACCGAGTTTGTTTTGTTCTTGGCGGCGGGAGCATCGGTACTGGCCGCCCTGTTCGGTTACTTTCTTTCCCTCAGTGGTGGTTATGACCAAGACTTGTTGGCCAAGCACCAATGGCTCGGGCTGGCCGTGGCCGGGCTGGCTGTAGTGGCCTACGTGGCCAAAGCCCGAAAAAACCAGTGGGTATATGCGCCCTCGTTGATGGCGGGCTGTGTGGCGCTCACCTTGGCCGGGCACTTTGGCGGCGAACTGACCCACGGCTCCACTTACCTCACCGAATATATGCCGGCCACGGTGCGAAATCTGGTTGGCCTGCCCCCCAAGGCCGAAACAACCATGGCGGTCACTGCCGCCCCTTCCGACCCCAATCAGGCGGTGGTGTTTGCCCACGTAGTGCAGCCGATCCTAAAAAACAAGTGCGAAAATTGCCACAATGCCAACAAACAGAAAGGGGCTTTGCGCATGGACAGCTACGATTACCTGAGCAAAGGCGGCGAAAACGGCCCTGTGTTCGCCAAGGGCAAATCGGTGGACAGCGAGATGATCAAGCGGTGCCAGTTGCCCGAGGACAACGACGACCACATGCCCCCCAAAGGCAAACCCCAGTTGACCAAAGAAGAACTGGCCATTTTGGCTTGGTGGATCGATCAAGGCGGCAGCGCTGACCAGAAACTGGCCGACCTGCCCAAAACGCCAGCAGTGGAAACGGCCCTCAAAACGGTGGGGTTCACCTTGGCCAGTGCCACCATTGCGGGAGTGGCCCCCCGCCGCGCCGAAAGCGAGGTTTACCAAAAAAAGCTCCCCGCCGCCGATGCCACTGCCTTGCTAAAACTAAAAGCCCTGGGGATTTTGGCCCAGCCAGTTGCCGAGGGCAGCAGCCTGATCCGGATCCAGGCGGGCGCCACCCCACTAAAGGGCCTGGGAACAGTATTTGGCGACCAACAACTGGCTTTGCTCGCCCCTTTGGCCCAAAACATCGTTTGGCTGGATCTGGGCAGCACCCAAGTGACCGACAAGGGGATGGCCCAGTTGGTTTCCTTCCCCCACTTGGTGCGGCTGCACTTACAAAAAACGGCCGTGACCGATGCCGGGCTGGCCCACTTGGCCAAACTCCCACATTTGGAATACCTCAACCTTTACGGGACTGCCGTGACCGATGCTGGTATTGGTCAACTGGCCCCGCTCCAACACCTCCATTCGCTCTATCTGTGGCAAACCAAGGTGTCAATGGCGGGCGCCAAGGCCCTGCGTGACAAGATCCCCCGGATCAACATTGACCAAGGTTTTCAAGCCCCCGACAGTGTGCGCACCAAACCCGAAGAAAAAAAGAAAGTGTGATCGCGTGGGCCGCTGTTTGTCCACCCCCAAAATGGGGACGCGGCTTGGCCTGTTCCGGCTTCACCGAGGGCATTGGCTGGACTGAATTAGTTCCACCCGCCACCCAAGGCCCGGTATATATTGACCTTGGCGTGCAACTGTTGCCTTTTGATCTCGATCAGTTCAAATCTTGATTCTAGGGCATCGCGCTGCGTCAACAATACTTCCATATAGTCGGCCCGGGCAGATTTGAAAAGGTTGATCGAGATATCGATCGACTCGGTAAGTGCTTGCACCTGAGATGATTTCAGATCGTAACTGCTCTTTAGGTTGCCAATATTTGCGAGCTGGTTGGCCACTTCCAGGTAGGCCCCCAAAATGGTCTGCTCGTAGCTGTAAACGGCCTGGATCTGTCTGGCGTTGGCCGTCAGGTAAGCTGCCCTTATCGCGTTCCGGTTGATGAGCGGGGCAAATAGCTGTCCACCCAATGCGTACATGAGCGATTGGGGCGTTTGCAAGAGAAATTTGGGATCAAATGCCCGATACCCCAACCCGGCGGTAATGAACAAAGAGGGATAGAAATTGGCTTTGGCCGACTTTACGTCCAGCTTGGTCGCTATTAGCTCTTGTTCGGCTTGCCTAATATCGGGGCGGTTTGCTAAAAGTTGCGACGGCACACCCACTTGAATGCTATCCAAAGTTAAGTTGGCAAACGTCTGAGAGTTCCTTAAAACGGGCTGGGGAAACCTCCCCACCAAAAAATTGATCCGGTTCTCGGTCTCGGTAATTTCTTGGCTGATATAAAACTGGCGGCTTTGGTTTTTGAGTACTTCTGCCTCAAACCGCTTCACGGCCAGCTCGGTGGCTTTGGCGGAACTTTTTTGCAACTTTACGATTTCCAAGGCATTTTGTTGAATTTCAATATTGGTTCTCAATATGCCCAAAAGGTTGTCCAGCGCCATTAATTCGTAATATTGGTTGGCGATTTCGGCAATTAGGTACGTCACCATGAAATTTTTCCCTTCCATGCTCGATAAATACTTGGCCGCCGCCGCCGATTTGGCATTGCGCAACTTTTTCCAGATATCGACCTCCCATGAAAGGTTGACCCCCAGTGAATAATTGGGCAAGGGATCGGGAAAATTTTTACCGGGCCTTATTTCGGTGCTGATATCATTGGCACCTTGACTGGTATATTCCCCGACCTTTTCAACGCCAGCCCCAGTGCCCGCCGCCACAAAAGGCAGGTAGGCGCCTTTTCTCCCCAATACCTCGTTTTTGGCAATATTAATTGCCTGCAAGGTTATGTTGAGTTCCTGATTATTGCCCAATGCTGAATCAACTAGGGCAATTAAATTGGGATCGGTAAAGTAACCTTTCCATTTGATTTTCGCATTGTTGAGGGTATCTGTCGAGTTGTAATAACCCGATGGGACTGACGCATTCTCTACTCTCTGAGTTAGCGTTGGCAAAGCACAACTTGCGCAAAAAAGCGAAACACAAGCGATCCCAAAATATTTACCTATTGTTTTACTGAGCATTTTCTTCGCTTTGTGGGGTTTGTGGAAAAGTATCTATTTGATGGACAAAAGCTTCTGATAGGGGACTATCATCCTCATTTTTAATCAATTTTCGGCCTAAAGCCCATGAACCAAAAATGTAGTACAAACCTGGTACAATGACTACCCCGAAAATCGTTCCGAACAGCATTCCCCCCAGCGCAGATGACCCGATGGTACGGTTTCCGATGGCCCCCGCGCCGTGCGCATAGACCAAGGGAATCAAGCCGGCAATAAAGGCGAACGAGGTCATCAGGATGGGCCTGAAACGGACTTTGGCCCCTTCAATGGCGGCTTCCAGGATCGTTGCTCCCTGTTGTTGCTTTTGCACCGCAAACTCAACGATCAGTACGGCATTTTTGCCCAACAAGCCAACCAACATGACCAAGCCCACCTGGGCATAAATATCATTGGCCAGCCCCATTCCCTTAATGAACAGAAACGAACCAAATACACCTGCCGGCAATGAGAACAGCACAGCCAGCGGGATGATGAAGCTTTCATATTGTGCCGCCAAGACGAAATAAACAAAGATCAGCACGACAATGAAGATGTAAATGGCCTCGTTTCCGCGCCTGGTCTCATCATACGAAAGTGCCGCCCAGTCGATGTCAAAGCCGTTGGGCAAAGTCTTGGCCGCTACTTCTTTGATCGCTTGAATGGCTTCGCCACTGCTGTATCCTTTGGCGGGCACACCACTGATCGCGGCTGTTTTGTACATATTGTAGCGGTTGATTTCGTTGGCCCCTTGGGTCTTTTTGATTTTCATGAATGCCGACAAGGGTACCATTTCACCCCGATCGTTTTTCACGTACAGGTTCATGACATCGGTTGGAAGCTTTCTAAATTCTGGGGCGGCCTGCACAAATACTTTAAAGAAACGTTGGTATTTGATAAAACCCAGTTCATAAGTACTTCCCACAAAGATCGAGAGCGTGTTCATCGCATTGCCAATGGTTACCCCTTTTTGCATGGCCGATTGATTGTCAATATCAATCTCATACTGTGGGTAATTGGCACTAAAAAACGTAAACAACCCAGTCAATTCTTTGCGTTCGCTCAACTCGTGCATAAATTCATTTTTCACTGTTTCCAATTGGGTCAGATTGTCGCTGGTGGTTTTGTCCAATAACTGCAATGCAAACCCACCGGCGGCCCCAAATCCGGGCACTGCCGGGGGGTTAAAAAATTCAATGGTTGCCCCAGGAATCGAGTTCGCTTTTTCTTCCAATTCAACAATTATTTCGCTGGCATTGTGTTTCCGATCCGACCAAGGTTTTAAGTTGATCAAGCAAGTGCCCGCGTTTGATCCCCTGCCCTCCGTCAATACCTCATAGCCGGCGATCGAGGAAACTGATTTCACGCCGTCCACTTCCCTGATCATTTCAACAAATTGGTTGGATATGTCATTGGTCCTTTCTAGGGTCGAGCCGGGTGGTGTCTGGATAATGGCATAAAGCATCCCTTGATCCTCACTTGGAATGAACCCGGAAGGCAAGTTGTTGTTGACCGCAATTATACCTACGACAAAAACGATGGTTAGGCCGACCGTTATGAGCCAACGGTGCGCGATCAACCTCAACAGCCAAACATACTTGTCGGTGAGTTTTTCAAATCCTTTATTGAAACCATCAATAAACCGGTTTAGCAAAGTTCGTTTCCTTGCTTTTCCGTGGTTGTTCCTCAAGATCATGGCACAAAGTACCGGTGTTACCGTAAGCGCCACAATCCCAGATAGGACGATTGAGGAGGCCATGGTAATAGAAAACTGCCGGTAAAAAGTGCCCACGGGGCCCGTCATAAACGATACCGGAACAAACACTGAAACCATGAGCAGGGTGATGGCGACAATCGCCCCGCTGATCTCGCCAATGACCTTTCTGACCGCATTGTAGGGCGAGAGGTGTTCCTCTTCCATCTTGGTGTGCACCGCCTCCACGACCACAATGGCATCGTCGACCACAATACCAATGGCCAACACGAGTGCAAACAGGGTGACCATGTTGATGGTTAGCCCGAAAATTTTTATGAAGAAAAAGGCACCGATCAATGATATGGGAACTGCGAGCGTTGGAATAAGAGTAGAGCGCCAGTCCCCCAGAAAAATAAATACCACGAGTGCGACCAAGACGAAGGCATCTCTCAAGGTATGAACGACATTGTCTATTGAGGCATCGAGAAAGGTGGAAACATCATAACTGATCTCATATTCCATTCCAGCGGGAAATGAGGATTTCAACTCTTCTAATTTGGCTTTTACTTTTTCTACTACTTCGCTGGCATTGCTGCCATACGTTTGTTTTAGTACAATGGCTGCGGAAGGGCTTCCATTCATACTAGAATAAATATCATAATACTCACTGCCCAAAGATACCGATGCAATGTCTTTCAATCGGAGCATTTCACCGTCGGGCGTGGATTTGATGATCACATCTTCATACTGTTTGGGGTCATTAAATCGGTCAGAATAGGTCAAGACATACTCCAGCGATTGGGCCTCTTTGCCATCTCCCCGGCCTATCCGGCCTGGCTTACCGATGATACTTTGATCACTGAGTGCCGCCAAAACTTCATCGGGAGAAACACTGTAAGCGCGCATCCGATCGGGATTTAGCCAGATCCGCATGGAATATTGACGGCTGCCCAATATCCTTACTTGGCCGATCCCATTGATCCGTTGTAGCTCGGGCACCATGTTGATACCTGCATAATTGAACAGGTATTTCATGTTGGC
The DNA here is from genome assembly GCA_038209965.1 of Cytophagales bacterium. Lineage (GTDB taxonomy): Bacteria > Bacteroidota > Bacteroidia > Cytophagales > Thermoflexibacteraceae > JALONO01. The sequence continues at coordinate 69,438 of JBBQXF010000006.1, forward strand.
ATTTTTATCCTTGCTGTAAAGATTGATGTACATCAGCATACTCGGGATCACGGGCGTAATGATCACGCCTTCCCGCTGCACCAAGATCGGCAACCGGTTGGTAACTTGTTGGACACGGTTAGAAACTTGGACCAGCGCTTGATTGATGTCCGTGCCTGGGTTGAAAACCACTTGGATGTTGGCTTCTCCAGCGCTGGTTGCATCGGAAGTCATGTATCTCATGCCCCATGCCCCATTGATTGACTGCTCCAATGGAATGATCACCGACTCGGTCAGGGATTTGGCATTGGCCCCCGGATAAGAGGCGCTCACCATCACTACGGGAGGCGCCACTTCGGGAAACTGGGAGGTGGGCAGTTGGTTGATCGACAGTGCGCCGACAAATAGTATAACAAGCGATATTACTATTGACAGTACTGGCCGCTGAATGAATTTACTAAACATAATTTTATTTGGGTGCGTTACGTGGAGAACCAGATAATCTTTTTGAACCTTTAAATTGGCAACCACAACGTTGCGGGCTTCAACTTAAAAGCTGTGCGAGGGCACACTGAGCGTTTTCCTCCTAGATTTTTGAGTAACTACTCGACAAATACGCTGAGTTCAGAAAGAACTTTTGCTGGATCCCTATACTCATAGACAATCTTATTGTCGTCTTTTACTTTTCGGATACCTTCCAGTAGTATTTTGTCGGTTGCGGCCAAACCTTTTTTGACGACGTACAAGTGCGAAATTTCGGAAGCTACTTCGATTTCCCGCGTATGAACCACATTGTCTTTGTCCACCACGAAAACAAACTTTTTCTCCAACACTTCAAACGTGGCTTTTTGCGGAATAATGAGTGCCCCTTTTAGTGCAATGTTCATTTGAACGTTGCCCGTTTCGCCATGCCGCAACAGTCCTTTGGGATTGGGAAAGGTAGCCCGGAAAGCGATTGTGCCCGTTTCGTTATTAAAGTCTGCTTCAATCGTTTTCACTACGCCATTATACTCAAACAATTGGTTATTGGCCATTAGTAGGCTCACTTTGCTCAAATTCTCTTCGGTGGCATTCATTTTATAATTCAAATATTCCGCCTCTGGAACGTTGAAGTAAACCCACATTTCACTGTTGTCAGATAGCGTGGTCAGCAGGTCTCCCTCGTTGACAAGACTTCCCAACCTGACTTGAAACCGGTTCATTATTCCATCAAAAGGGGCTCTTATTTCGGTAAACTGCAAATGGGCATTTGCCAATGAAAGCTCAGCTTTTGCTTTGTCCAACTTGGCTTTGGCCAAAGCCAGTTCATTGGGGGACACTACATTTTTGTCGGTCAGCTGCTTAGTATTTTGGTACTCGAGCTCCACAAAATTAACCTCTGCTTGCGCCTTTTGAAATTCGGCCTCATAAATTGTTGGTAGTATTTTAAACATTAATTGCCCTTTTTTTACAAATTTGCCTTCGTCAGTGTATGTATTTTGAAGGTAGCCTTTCTCGATTACGCGCATCTCGATGTGTTGGATGGCCTTAATCTGGCACACGTAATTTCTAACAACCAACGTGTCGCGCTTCAGGGGCGAGGTAACCAGAAACTTAACTTTTTCTTCTTCTTCGGCTTTTTCTGAATGGCAACCGCTACCAAAAAGCACAGCGGTAAGACCCAGAAAAATAAAATAATTTTTCATAGATACACAAATGTTAAAAAATAGTACGACCCAGTTTAAATTCCATACGGCGAAAAGCGAAAGAAATTTCTCTAAAAAATTCTCGAGATTGGTCCTCGTGGTGTTAAAAAAATTGATGTAAACTCAGAACCTACGGACTGTAAACATACTGCCCGGATTAATCCTCGCAGTGTTAAAAAATTGAAGCAAGTTCAAAACTTAAGACATTTAGTGAATACGCGGCTTGAATTGATCCTCGAAGTGTTAAAAAATTGAATCAAACTCAGAACCTTACAGCATTTGGCAAATACGCGCTCCAGTCAATCGAGCTGCAATCTAGGGGATAATACGGTAACTTAGATCAAAGGTTTATGTAAAGCGCAAATATTTCTTTTAAACATTGTTATAGCTTATACAGCTACCGCAATAATTTAGCGTTCAAATGTTCCCATTTAATAGCACCGTAAAGGGCCCGGGCTTACTCCAACCACCACAGAACAGGGCTTTGTTTAAGCCTAGTACTGATATAAACACTGCCAAATTCGGTTTTAGGGATAAATTCTGTTCATAGACTGCTAACCTTCCACCCTTACCCCGCGCACCGTAGCAATAGTAAGTACCTAGATTAAACAACCAATGAGTGCTCAAAGTTTGAATTTGCCAATACTGTGTGTTAAATTGTTAAAAATCAACGATTTAATTTAATTTAGATTTAATTAAAAATTGACAGCCTGCCATTGATACGGTGCTGGTGTTAATTTTCACCTGTCCGATTACTCCCGGTTTAGTGTTTTGCCCAGTGAGTGCTTCGCAATGTTGGAAGGCTGGCGGTTCAGCCTCCCCATATTCATCTTTCAACAGCTTGATCGCCATGGACAAAGGGTTATGCGTATTTTTTCGCCATCTATTGTAATCAACGCCAAAAAAATGCAGTCCAGCCCTTACTTCAAGGCCGTCAAACTTTTTTCCAAGGCTTTGACCTTGGCCTCCGCGTCATCTTTCTTGCGCTTTTCGTTGGCTACCACATCGGCTTTGGCACTGGCCATAAAACGCTCATTGCCCAATTTTTTCATTACTCCTACCAAGAAACCGCGTTGATAATCCAAGTCGGCTTGGATTTTGGCCCGCTCTTCCTCCACATTGACGGTTTGTTTGAAGGGAATAAAGAACTCATCGCCTTTTACCAAAAAAGAAAGCGATTTATCCATCGGTTTGCTGACAAAGCTAATGGCCGAAAGGTTGGCCAGCTTGCGCAAAATTGGTTTGAACCGTTGGTAAAGCGGTTTGCTGGCCGCATGAATGTACAGTACCCATTCTACCTTGGGCGAAATGCCCTTGGCACTGCGCAGGTTACGGATATTTTGCACAATCTCTTTGGCAATTTCACCTTCGGCAACCGTTTTGGCCTGCGCTGCCGAAATCTTCTTTTCCTGCGGGTAGGCAGCTACAATCAAGCAATCGCGCTCGGCCCGGGGGCGTATCGCATGCCACAATTCCTCCGTGATAAAGGGCATGAACGGGTGTAATACTTTGAGCAACTCCTCAAAAAAACCGATGGTGGCTTCAAACGTGGCCCGATCGATCACGCTCTCGCCCACGGTGGGGCTGGGCTTCACCATTTCCAAGTACCACGAACAGAAATCGTCCCACACCAATTTGTATAGCACTTGGAGGGCATCGGAAATCCGGTACTTGGCGTAGTGATCCTCCAATTCCAAAAGGGCCACACCCAGCTTGGCCTCAAACCAGCGCACGGCGGTGTCATTGGCCGCAGCGGCCTCATCGTTGTCCTCTACTGTCCAGCCTTGGGTCAGGCGGAACGCATTCCAAATTTTGTTGCAGAAATTGCGGCCCTGCTCGCACAGCTTTTCGTCAAAAGGCAGGTCATTGCCGGCGGGCGAACTGAACAGCATCCCCACGCGCACGCCATCGGCACTGTATTTCTCGATCAGTTCGAGCGGGTCGGGGCTGTTGCCCAGTGACTTGGACATTTTGCGACCTTGTTTGTCGCGCACGATCCCGGTCAAGTAAACATCTTTGAAAGGCAGGTCGCCCATGTATTCGTAACCAGCGATGATCATCCGGGCCACCCAGAAAAACAAAATCTCGGGGGCAGTCACCAACACCGAAGTGGGGTAATAATAGGCCAAATCGGCATTGGTGGCAACGTTGATCTTGCCGTTTTCCGCACCAAAATGATCCGGGGCAAATCCCCCAAAAACTTCAATGGGCCACAACCAAGACGAGGCCCAAGTGTCCAATACATCAGCATCTTGGCGCAAGTCGGTTTCAGTCAATTGCCCATTCCCGCTCTTTTGCTGGGCAAGGGCAACGGCTTCGGCCAATGATCCAGCGACCACGAAATCATTTTCACTATCGCCATAATAATAGGCCGGGATCCGGTGGCCCCACCACAACTGGCGACTGATACACCAATCGCGCACATTTTCCATCCAGTTCCGATAAGTATTTTTGAACTTGTTGGGATAGAACTTGATGTTGTCGTTCATCACATTCTGCAATGCTGGCTGGCTGATCTCCTTCATTCGGATAAACCACTGCAACGAAAGCTTGGGTTCAATCACCGAATTGGTGCGCTCCGAGCGGCCGATCCGGGTCACGAAATCCTTGCTATCGACCAGCAAACCAGCTTCTTTGATTTGTTTGATGATCCGCTTGCGCACCTCAAACCGATCTTTGCCCACATATTCGGGCATCTCACAGCGTTCGTTCAGCGTGCCATCATTGTTGATCGTATCAATAACGGGCAAGTGGTGCCGCAGGCCAATTTCATAGTCATTTGGATCATGGGCCGGGGTGACTTTGAGGCAGCCAGTGCCAAACTCTTTGTCAACATAGTCGTCGGCAATGATCGGGATGGGCCGGTTGATGAATGGCACCAGGGCCATTTTGCCAATCAAATGTTGGTAGCGTTCATCGGTCGGGTTGACGGCAATGGCCGTGTCGCCCATGATCGTTTCTGGACGCTGGGTGGCAACCACCACAAATTCATCGCTGTCGGCTATGGCGTAGCGCACCGAATAGAGGATCGATTTTTCGCCGCCCTCAGCGTAGAGCACTTCTTCGTTCGAAACGGTGGTTTGGGCCTCGCAGTCCCAGTTGACCATCCGCAGGCCCCGGTAGATGTGGCCCTTGCGGTAAAGATCGATAAACACATTGATAACCGCCTCGTAATAAGCAGGATCCATGGTAAAACTGGTGCGCGACCAGTCGCAAGAAGCACCTAATTTTTTGAGTTGATCGAGAATGATCCCACCGTATTTTTCTTTCCATTCCCAAGCTTTGGCCAAAAAATCCTCCCGGCTAAGATCGGCCTTGCGGATTCCCTGCTCGCGGAGCATCCGCACTACTTTGGCCTCGGTCGCAATGGAAGCGTGATCCGTCCCGGGCACCCACAAGGCTTCTTTGCCCTGCATCCGGGCCCGCCGGATCAGCACGTCTTGGATCGTATTGTTGAGCATGTGCCCCATGTGCAGCACGCCCGTGACATTGGGCGGGGGGATCACAATCGTGTAAGGTTCTTTGTCAGGATTGGGGTGGGAAGTGAAAAAACCCGATTGCATCCAGTAAGCGTACCATTTATCCTCCGTGTCGCGGGGATTATATGTTTTGGAAAGTTCAGTCATGGGTAGAGATCGTTAATCAAGCGAACAAGCCCCAAAAATAGGGAATTTGGGGCAAACGTTTGGGCTTGGGCGGCGACATCGCACAAACTGGGGGGACATCAATCGCGGCGGCCCGTCAGGGTGGGGCCACAACAGGGCTGGGGCAATATTCGCCAACCAAAAGACATGCCTTCGTGGTCGCGGGGCTTGAGCTGGGGATTGGGCGCGGCGGGCTCTTCCTCCGGATCCGTCGTCCCTTTATCCACCAACACTTGCAGATTGGGCTGCCCCGCATCCACCCAGCAGGTGTACCAAAAATCGCCCACCATTTGGACGGTGGCCCGCATTTGGCGTTCTACTTGCCCGCGCAACATGGTGTGGTAGGCCCGGGAAAAATCCTTGGAATATACCTTGACATTCAAATTGTTGCGGGTCTCGTAGCTGAACTTGCGATCACCACCGAAGCGGTCGGTGAGTTCGCGCTCGAAACGCAGCACCGAGTCCAGCGCCAAATGCGCCCCCGTTACCGCGCCCCAAGCCCGGGCGATTGGGCTGTTGATATAACTGGCTTTGGGGAAAAAGAAATCATATTCATCCGAAAACAGCTCGGGCAAGCGCGACTCCCAAAAGCCGTGGATCCCGTTTTGACCAGTCAACTGGCCATTGTAGTTGTGGGTGGTGTGCAGCGGCACGTTGGCATCGCCGATGTAATGGCCCAGATCGGCCGATAATCGCAGGATTTTCTGGACATTGCGCTCTTTAAAAGCTTCAGTGAGCTGAAATTTCATCAAATTGATTTGCCAGGGCACTATGCCATAGGCGCGGAGGGTGTCTTCCGAATACTTTGCCACGGCATCATCCCAGCGGCGGGGCATTTTGAATATTGCGCTGTCGCCATAAATGTCAATATCGATGTAGTGCCGCTCGGCCTCGCCCTCCACCGCATAGCGGCGGCGGTCGGGGTTCACGGCATTTTCGGTAATAAACCGGATGTGGTGCTTGTAAAAACCCACCATTTCGGGCGGTAGGGTGAACACCGCGTACCGATTGATCCGTTGGTGGGCAAAGAACCCCCAAGCCATTGACTGAAAGGCAACTAGACAGCAACCAACCCAGCAAAGTGCCATTTTTTTCATCTTAGTCCTCTGATTTATTTTGGGGTAAAACGCGTATTGGGCTTGCTCTGTTCAAAGATTTTTAGAAAAAAAACGCGGTGACTATTGCACAAAAAAATCTAATGCAGTACTTTTGTGGCACAGTTGAGAAATCAACCACAAAAAGGAGTGGTAGTTCAGCCGGTTAGAATGCCTGCCTGTCACGCAGGAGGTCGCGGGTTCGAATCCCGTCCATTCCGCAGGAACCCTTGCCAAATCGGTAAGGGTTTTTTGTTGCTCCCCGAGCTCGGCTGGCGGCTCAATCTGCTCAAGACTTTTGTGCCAATGGAGTCTTTGCCATTCCCCGTTGTGCACCGTTGTCCAAAGTCTGTGACTTCCCACAAGAAATAAGCGAAAGTCTGTGACTTTCGTCAAGCAAACAATTGCAATTTATCACCCCTTGCTATTGGTATAGTTTGGCAAAAGTCACTTTTTGCCATCTTCTATTTTTACTTCATTTTCCAAATATTCCCCATTTTCAAAATCGGAAATATTTTTTAATGTAGTTGTTGCGATCTGTTCCAACGCCTCTTTGGTAAAGAAACCTTGATGCGCAGTGATCAAAACATTCGGAAAGCTAATCAATCGCAAGAGTATTTCATCTTGAATAATATCTTCTGATAAATCTCTAAAAAATAGATTTTCCTCCTGCTCATACACATCAATCCCCAAATAACCCAGCTTTTCGTTTTTCAGAGCTTCAATGGCATCAGTCGTTTTAATCAGCGCGCCCCGACTGGTATTGATCAACATGACACCGTTTTTCATTTTAGAAAAAGCCTCCTTGTTAATCAGGTGGTTCGTTTGCGGCGTTAATGGGCAATGAAGTGAAATAAGGTCAGAATTGAGCAGTATTTCATCAATAGATTTATACACTACCCCTTTCGCTTTTAAAGCATCTGATTCAAAAATATCGTGGGCCAAAATGTTGCAACCAAAGCCTAGCATGATTTCACAAAATGCGGTACCAATTTTTCCAGTTCCAATGATTCCCACCGTTTTATTGAAAAGATTGAAACCAGTCAGTTTTTCTAAACTAAAATTCCCTTCCCTTATTCGGTTGTATGCTTTGTGCGTTTTCCGGTTTAGGGTTAAGATCAGTGCCACCGTATGTTCGGCAACTGCTTGGGGGGAATACGCCGGCACCCTGACAATTTTGATACTCTTTTCCGAGGCGGCCACGAGGTCTACATTATTAAAACCAGCACAGCGCAAGGCAACTAATCTAACCCCATTTTCCGATAATTTGACAATGGTTTGCTTGTCAAGTTTATCATTCACAAACCCACAAACCGCCTCATGTCCTTTGGCGAATTCAGCCGTACTTGAATTTAATGTTTCTTCAAAATAGGTAAAGGTATGGCGGTCATCGTTGTTGTATTTGTCAAAATACTCACGGTCATACGATTTTGTACTGAATAATGCGATCTTCATTGTTTGAGTTTTAGAGCTTGAACGGATTGATTGATTTGATTTTCATTTGGTTGGACTCTGATTACACCTTTAAAGGTCATAAGCATAACTTTCACCGGCCATTCATTGTTTTTCGGCTCAAGTGCCTGATCGTCAACCACGAATCTTTAACGTCAGGTAGTTGGCCTTGCCCTGGCAAAAAAGCAAGTGCAAGGCCGTTGACGGTGTACCTAATTTTTTACTCGATCAAGGGCCAGTGCCATTCGCTGGGCAGTGGCTTGGCGGCCCAATACTGCCATGCTGCCCATCAGGTCGGGGCCGGTGGTGATTCCGGTCACGGCCACCCGCAGCCCCTGCATCACCGAACCGGGCTTGATCCCTTGGTTTTGGGCAATCTGGTGGGCCAGTTCCTTGAGCTGAGCCTCGTCCAGTTCGCCTGTTTGCGTTTGCAGCGCCAACTGGAACGCTTCCAAAAAGGTGAG